>JASEJN010000011.1 GCA_030016385.1 Clostridiales bacterium
TTCAATTTTTCTACTCTTTCGGTGAAGAATGCAATAGGATCATCATATTGTTTTTCGAGATTATCGAGATATCCAATCTTCTCAATGGTAACGGTTCTTGCGTGGCCCCTTTGTTTATCATAGAAGCCGTCGACGATTGACAAATAGATCCTGCCGTTTTTTTGTTTAGATTTTTTAAGATGCATGATTATTACCTCAAATAAAAATTATATATAGATTATACCATAATTCACCATATTTCGCAATAGGAAAAATATCAATCTTTGAAAAATTTTTATGCCTCAAATACACTAATAATCACCATCTCAGGCATTTACATTTGAAAAGTTACTGCAAAACTACGGGGAAATGGGTTCGCGAATTTGCCGTGCAATGGGTCCCTTATCCTGTTGCCTTTGTGTAATAAGTTGTATATAATATATAATAGAATAAAAAGTCATAGAGCATCATAAATATACAGCTAAGGGAATATTTTATATTAGGTTTCTTTATCTTTGCCTGTAAAGCGGATGTCCCAAGTCAGTGCTAATGAATATTATTGCTTAATATAACCTGTATTTTTAAAAAGTATAATTTTTAAAAGAATAAGTGCATATTATTTATTGTTTTATATAAAAATTATAGATATTATACCAAATTTTTTACAATAGGGGGGAAAGGCTTGAAAAAGAATAAAAAGCTTTTAAAGGTTGATGATGATAAAAAAAGCGGGCAGCCTGAAAAAGACAAAAGAGAGTCTGAAGATTTAGATGACTTTATTTTTCGGGAAGAAAGCCATAAACGTTCTGAAAAATAGCTTAGATAAAGGCAGCTGATGCTGCTTATTTTTTTATAAAATAAAGTTAGAATACATTCAAATCTTTTGAAGAATATTATCCAAATATAAAATATATGCTCATAAAGTTGTACAAAAAAGAAGGATTTTGAAAAGTTTTATATAATATTCTAATAGACTTTTTTCTGCAGAAAGGGCTGAGAAGATATGGAAAAGGAATTGATAATCGCCATATTATCGTGCGCAGCTTCGCTGTTTCTATTTTTGGGTATCATCAATGTCTTGAAACACCAGATCTATTTTGAAAATATTCCGGGATGGATTAACGCAATAATTGCGATAATAGTGGTATTTATATTGATAAATAAAAGAAAGTTCTTCTTTGGGACGCTGCCAGTGACAGGGGCTGTGGTAGGGTTTGTTTTGTCGATATTATGGAATATCAGGGATTCGATATTTATGCATGGTTTAATTAAATTAGTATTTTCTTTTAGATTTCTATTTTTTATCGCTTCGATATTAGAAGCCATAGCGAAAAAAACTGCTATAATGAGTTTCTGGCAATCGAATATAAAATATAGAACCCTTGGATTTAAAACTTTTATTATCCTGCTGACCATAATTGTATTTGCATCGGGTATTGTACTTTTACTGTTCCCTGACGCATACCTTGGGAAAAAGAGCTATGGTTTCAGTATGAGAAGGAAGACTCCTTTATTTTCAAGGTTGTTAGGTGGGGCTATTGGAATATTGCTGGTGTTTGCGGGTACCGCCCTTTCATTTCTTATGTTTTCGCTATCTTAGATCAAGGTATCTATTTCCTTATCGATTTAGCGTATTCCGTCGGGGTAATGCCGAACTTTGATTTAAAAAGTCTGGAAAAGTAATGTACGCTTTTAAATCCTGCTATTTGAGCAATTTGAGTGAAGTTATAGCCGGTGGAGCGTATAAGTTCCTTGCTTTTCTCCAGCCTGAAGTTATTTATATAGTTTATTATTGTAATGCCCATATTTTCTTTAAATATCGTTGACAGATATGATTTGCTTATGTGTATATGGCTGGAAATATCATCCATATTAATTTTTTTGTTTATATTTTCATTTATAAATTTTACTGTCTGAAGCACTAACGAATTCAGGTTATGCTGTTTCATATCCGTATTGAGGGATGCTGTAAAATTGCAGCTTTTGCGATTTCTAATGAGTTTTATAATTATCTCTTTAAAATAACAGATCATCAGATCGCTTGAGTAGTAGTTACGGCCGGCATTTCTGAACTCATATGTTATATCATCAACCAATTTTTTCAAACTATTATCGAACTGAAATACATTATTAGTGAGTATATCCGGATTTTCAAAATCCATGATAAACGATATAGTAACAAAACAAACGCCGTTTTCCTTGCCGGACCACTGGCTGTGATACTGGTTTTTTCCATAAAAAATTGCTTCTCCCTGTCTTAGATTATACAATTTGTTATCAATACTTGTATGCAATACGCCATAGTCTACATATGTAAACTCCCAGAAATCATGTTTTTCGCCTTTGAATTTGAATCCCTTTCCTTTATCCTGGTAAAACAGCGTAAGTATTTCTTTGATATCTATGCTTGGGGAAATATTATTGTATGAAATAGGATTTGGCAGAAAACATTTCATAAGGGTATATAGTTTGTTATGGGCTATCTGGATTTTGCAATATTTGTACATCGGGATAATATTGTAATACAGATTTTTGTTCAGGCAGACTGTTTTATCAAGCAAAAACAGGCTTATATCACAGGATGCAGGCTGTGTAAACACGCATAAAAGCGAAATGCCTGCTGAAGGATTAATGATTATATTCATGTCGCCTGTAAAATAAAAAAAGTCGAGAGAACTCGATGATATTTCGTATTCTTGAATATCTATATTTATAGGGTTGCCAAGATTGCAAAACTGGTTCAGATTGTTATTTATTATGGTGCCAAAATTCTTAAACGTAAGTTCATTTAAATTTTTAATCATATTATCACCATAACCGATTAAATATAAATTAAATATATTATATATGATGCATACAATTTTACAAGAGACAATAATTACGGTGATATTTTTCAAATAATCTGGATATACCCATAAATTATTAAGTTTTCCGATCTTTAAGACATCATGGGTTGCTCTAATACGGCTGTATTTCATAAATTTGCAAAATACGTATATATGTTGCTGAGATAATATTTTCCAAATATAAAATATGCACCCATCTATAAAACAATAGAATTGTGCAAATTGATTATAGAATTATGTAAATACATTTCTGCAGTTATGTATTAGTATAACATTAATGAAAGTATTATTTTTATAGTTGCGATCGATGTAATAAACTATTTTGTAATTTGGGGTTTTAGGACAAGTATAAGTTGTTCAAAACGTCGCATTTCATATTACAAATTTATGTTACAAAAAATGATGTTCCGTATTTACAATCTTTATTTTCTTGCCTGGCAGCTGACATTTTGATTCGAATGACTTTAAATTTATCACAATATATATGGGTATTGCCTTTTAAAACATTGTATCGAATTGCAAGATGTATTTTTATATTTGATAGAAACCGCATTAAGGTAAAATTACAAATAATACCCGGCGGTTCCATATATCATTAAAAAATTTAAAGGAGGGGTTTTACAATGAAAAAGGCATTATTACTGAGTCTGGTATTAATACTTATTGCTGGTTTATTTGTCGGATGTGGCAGCTCTAAAACTGCTACAAAGAATAATAAGGTTACAATAAGGTTCTGGCAGGCGGGGGGCGATGACAAAGCGTCCATTCCAAAGATGAAAGAAATAATAAAAAAATTTGAAAATGAAAATAAGGATATAGAAGTGGAGTTTCAAGCTACTCCATGGAGTGAAAATCCGCATGATAAATTTTCAACATCTATTGCTGGTGGTAATATAGCTGATCTTCTCATAGTAGGCAGCCCCTTTGATACAGTGCTGGCAAATAACGGAGCTGTAATTTCTCTTGACCAATATATAGATTCCAGCTTCAAGAGCGATATGATGGAGACATTTTTAAATCAGTCTGTATATGAAGGAAAGAGGGCTGAAATTAACAAAAAGATAATATCGCTCCCTATATATGGCTCTACAAGGACTATCATTTACAATAAAGATTTGTTAAAGGCAGAAAATATTCCTGAACCTGTAGATAAAGGCTGGTCAATGGATGATTTCAAAAAATATGCACTGGCTCTGACAAAGGATACGAATGGTGACGGGGTAATCGACCAGTATGGATTCGGGACGTCAGCTAAGTATACATCTCAGTTTTTACCGTTTATCTGGGATCTTGGCGGAGAAATATGCAATGCCGATATAACAAAGGCGACGACTACGACTCCTGAGTGGAAGGAAGGAATTTCATATTTTGTAGATTTAATTAAAAAAGCCAGCCCTCCGGGATCTGTCAACTTAGATCTCCAGGAAATTCAAAAATTATTCTCTCAGGGCAAGGTCGCTATAATGATCGATGCAATGGATTTTGCAAATAAAATAATAAACGAACCGAGCATTAAAGATAAAGTCGGCATAGGTCAGATGCCGATTGGTAAAAAACAGACATCTTTTGCAGGTGCGGATGTATTTGTAATTACAAAACAGTCGAAACATCCTGCCGAAGCATGGAAGCTTTTAAGATTTATATTGAATACCGATAACGAAAGCGAATATTGCAAGACTGTAGGATTCATGCCTGTATTGAAATCATCTGCCAGGGATCCATATTTTACAGGCGATATAGTAAGAAAGGGATATTCTCAGGCACTAACTTATGGAAAGTTTTATGTAAAGTCAGATAAATCAAGCGCTGTAACGACCATATTAAAAGCCGAAGTACAGAATATAATCGGCAATAAAAAGACTGTGGATAAGGCGTTGACCGATATACAAAACCAAGTCAATACAGCTCTGGCCCAATAGGAGATATATAAGCAGGTGTGTTGATTTTTAATACACCTGCTTGCTAAATTTTAAAATAGGCGGTGAAAGGTAATGATCGTATGCAGCAAAAAAGAAAAGATTAATTATTATTTTTTTTTAGTGCCGGCATTTTTAGTTTTTTCAATTTTTATATTCTGGCCTTTAATTCAATCGTTATATCTTTCTTTTTTTAAATATAACATTATTAATATAAATACACCTCAATTTGTAGGACTTAAAAACTATAGCTTTATACTCCATGACCAGATATTCTGGACCAGCATAGTCAATACTGTTATATATGTATTGGGTACTATTCCACTAAAACTTTTATTCGGATTGCTTCTTGCTCTGGCCGTAAATAGCAAGTTTATAAAATTCAAAACTTTTTACAGGACCAGCTTTTACATGCCGGTTATATGTTCAATGGTTGCTGTTTCTATAGTATGGTCTCTTTTATTCAATCCCGGGCCTAACGGCATAGTAAATATCATTCTTTCCAAGTTTAAGATAAATCCTCTTGGATGGGGTTCGGACAGTAATCTTTCCCTTTTAACCGTAATGCTTTTAGGTATCTGGAAAGAGATAGGTTATGTAATGATGATATATCTTTCGGGGCTTATGGCAATACCGCAGGATATATATGAAGCCGCATCCCTTGACCCTGTGAGTTCATTTCAAAAGTTCATGTACCTTACGCTTCCGCTTTTAAGGCCGACTACGATATTTTTGCTGATAACGGAAATGATAGGCTCATTTCAGGTATTTACGCCGATCTATGTAATTACGGGTGGCGGTCCTGGATACAGCAGTACGACTATAATAAATTATTTATATAATAAGGGGTTCCAGGAATATAGTATGGGCCAGGCTTGTGCGGTTGCATATGTTCTATTTGCAGTACTGTTACTATTGACGATACTTCAAAACAAGTTTTCAAAATCCGAAGAAGTGTCATACGATTAAGGCAATGTCATAATTTAAGTTAAAGTCGAAGGAGGGAATGATATTTGATGAAAAAAGCTTTGCTTTATATAGCTTTAACTGTCATTGCATTTTTCATGCTGACTCCCTTATTATGGATGCTCGCGACATCGTTTTCCCGGGATTCAGTAGTTGTATCTACAAGCTTGATACCAAAGAATTTTACATTAAAAAATTATATAGAGGCATGGAACTTTCCGAGAGTTTTTAGCGATGAGATAACCCTGGGAACGTTCTTCAAAAATAGCATTATAACCACTTTTTTTATAACTGCGCTCGGGCTATTCATCGATTCTCTTGCAGGGTATGTACTCGCGAGAAAAAGGTTTTTGGGGCGAAAAATATTTTTTTATTTAGCGCTTATAACGCTTATGATACCATTTTATGTGGTTGTTGTGCCGATGTTCTTGATCATGAAAAATTTGAGATGGATAAATACTTACCAGGGGTTAATTACTCCGTCCATAGCTTCAGGATTTGGAGTTTATATGTTTAAACAATATTTTCAGACAATACCCTATGAGCTTGAAGAAGCGGCTAAGATGGATGGATACTCTGATTTTAGAATATATTTTTCGATAATCATACCTTTGTCGATACCGGCCTTTGGTACTATGGCGATACTAAAATCCATGTGGGCATGGGATGAATTTTTCTGGCCTCTTATTATAACGACTGATATTAAGATGAAAACTCTCCAGGTTGCCCTGACTATGTTCAGAGGTCTCAATGTAACCCAGTGGGGGCTTTTGACCGCCGGGATGACTATGGCAACGATACCGATAATTATCATTTATATATTTTTACAGAGATATTTTGTATCCGGTTTGACTGCTGGATCACTTAAGGCTTGAAGAAAGGGTGGAACATATGAAAATTTTTGCAGGATATGATTGTGGCGGAACTAAGACGAAATGCGTTATAGCCGATGAGGATGGTAAAATACTCTCATGCGGCATAGGAGGCCCTTCCAATTTTCTCTCATGTGGTTATGATATAGCACAATGCTCTATAATGCAGAGTACAGCGTATGCACTTAAAAATGCAGGCCTCGAAATCTATAGCAAGATTCATAGCGCTTTCTTCGGATATGCGGGTATAGAGCTTTTTTCGAAGAATGAGAGGATATGGAATTTCCTCAAGAACTGTATAGATGTGGATCAAATAAATGTCAACAATGATGCTTATATAGCGTGGTATAGCATAACGTATGGGGAATCAGGCATTATATCGATTTCCGGTACCGGTGAAGTGACGGTTGGCATATGTGAAGACGGAAAATGGAAAAAGTGCGGGGGATGGGGATATCTTATAGGTGACGAAGGCTCAGGTTATGCTATAGGGAGAAAAGCAATCAATTATGCTGTAATGTCATATGACGGAATAATACCCAAAAACAGATTTGAAGATGAAATAATAAATTTCTATTCTTTGGATGCAATGAGGGATATCATACGCCTGATATATAAAGATCCAAGCAAATCCAACACATTAATTGCAGGTGCGGCGAAATGCGTATTCAAGCTCCTTTATGAAGGAGATGAAATAGCTGCGAGCATAATCGACGAGGCGACTTTGCATATCGCAAAATCGATTTTGACTGTACATTCAGCGCTGGATTTAGATAAACAATTTATAAGGATCGGGCTTTCAGGTGGAGTATTCAAATCCGGCGAAAAGATTTTTGATATAGTAAATAATAAACTGGATTCCATGGGGCTGGAAGATTACGAACTTGTTATCCCATCTATACCACCTGAAATATCAGCCCTCATACTATCCTATGGGCAGACGGATATCAGGATAAATAAGACATTAGGGCAAAACTTAATGGAACAATATAAAATACTGGAAACTTCTCGTTAACTGGCAGGTGTATTAAAATGATTTTAAAAAGCGGATATTCAAGAATGTTAATAACGCCGGAAAAGTCCATGTATCTTGCAGGATATGATAAGAGAGAGCAGAAATCCATGGGAGTTCACGATGAACTTTATGCAAGCTGTCTGATATTTCAATGCGCCGGCAAAAAGCTGGTATTGATTTCAATGGATATCCTCGGTGTCGATGAAATCTTAAGTTACAAAATAAAAAAAGCAATTTCAGATTTTGATAAAAGCATTGGCATGGGCTGTATATTTGTTTTTGCAACACATACTCATAGCGGACCTTCAACTGTTTTCTATGGAAGAAAAACTTACGATGAAGAGTATTGCGATTTTATAGCTTCAAGATGCAGGGATGCTTTTATAATGGCGATGGGGGATGCTAAAGATTCGGTTATACTATCGAATACAATGAATATCTATGGCATTGCGTCTAAAAGAAATATCCACAAAATTGAAGAAAATGATGAGGGAATAAAGTGCACCATCCTTAAAATAAAGAGGAATGGTTATAATACCATGCTCATAAATTTTCCCTGCCATATGACAGTACTCAATGAAAACAATTTGCTATATTCAAAGGATATGGTTTATGGCCTGCAAGATGCTTTATGTAAAAGGGGAATGTTCAATTTGCTGTATGCCAACGGAGCTGCAGGCGACATAAGTACGAGATTTTATAGAAAAGACGCTTCTTTTGCAGAAGTGAACAGGCTTGGAGCTATATTTGCAGATCAAATATTGAGTGCATGTGATTATAACAAGTTAAGTGCTGATGATATTCTATTCAAAAAGACTGGGTTTTTACTTAAATATAAGAGGAATCTTACAGATAGTGAGAAAGATGCCAAAAGAGATGAGATAAAAAGACATATTTCTAAAATCGGGGATATGAGATTAAAGAGGGATATGGAATCAGCCCTTCTCATACTTAACCGGCCTGATAAAAACTTCGACAACATTTTCGGCATTGTGAAAATGGGAAACGATTATTTCAAAAAAGTTGAAATACAATATGCTTTAATGGGTAGGATTGCATTTATTGGGATTCCGTTTGAAATTTATTATAGTACCGGAGAAAGAATAAAAGATATTTTAAAAATGAAATATGGGTGCGATACTGTTTTTCTGCTCGGATATTGTGGAGGATATTTCGGCTATCTTCCTCCTGAAAGTGATTTCTCAAGTATATGTTATGAGACAATTGCATGTCCGTTTGAAAAGGATGGAGAGGGGAAGCTTTTTTCAGCAGTCGAAAATTTATAAATCATCGGAGGATATTTATGGAAATCAATATAGATAATGCTTTTAGATTGTTAGGAGATTTTGTAAATATGGACAGCGGGAGCCATGATAAGGCCGATGTCGACCGGTTTGTGGATCGCGTTGAGAGGGAATTTAAACTGGCGGGCATGTATACAAAGAGGATAGCCATGAAAAATACCGGGGACTGCCTTCAATGTACTTTTGGGTCTGGAAGGCGGAAAATACTGTTACTCGGCCATATGGATACTGTATTTAAAACCGGCACTGCAGCCGTAAGGCCTTTTATAAAAAAAGGTGATATTCTTTGCGGACCTGGAGTCCTGGATATGAAAGGAGGGATCGTAGTTCTTCTTTACGCAGTCAAAAATGTAATGAATATGCTGCCGAAGGATACTGAAATTGTAGTATTTTTAAATTCTGATGAAGAAATAGGTTCTAATTATAGCAAAGGCAAAATTCAGAGTATAGCTCAAAATTGTGTGGCAGGTCTATCGTTTGAATCGGCAAAACCTGGAACTCTTACCACCGAAAGAAAGGGTATCATGAGCTTTGTTCTGGACGTAAGGGGTTTAAGCGCCCATTCTGGAGTGAATTATGAAAAGGGGAAAAGTGCCATAAATGAATTGGCCCATAAAATATGCAGTCTGTATTCTCTTTATGATAAGAGAAAGGAGATAACTGTAAATATAGGGACAATAACCGGAGGCGAAGGGATAAACATTGTAGCAGGCCATGCACAGGCAAGAGGCGAGATAAGATATTTTGACATGGAAGATGAAATACCGTTAAAAAAAGTCGTTCAAAAAATCACACGTGAACCATTCGTTGAAGGAACTACAACGGTACTCAGTTTTCTGTCGGACAGGCCTCCTCTTAAACAGGATATAAAAAGCGGCGAGTTATTTAATATAGCAAAATATGAAGCATTAAAGCTCGGAAGGGATTTAGTTGGAAGAAAGACAGGCGGAGGAGGAGATGTTTCCTTCGCAGCCTGTAAGGGCATACCTGTTTTAGATGGGCTTGGTCTGGAAGGGGAAAATTCACATACTGAGGAAGAATATGCGCTTGCCGATAGTTTCTATTTTAAGATAGAACTCGCAAGCAAAATAATACTCGATATTGCAAATGGAGGTATTTAAATGAACTGGAATTATGCTGGTTTCATCAGGAATATTATAGATGAAATTATGAATACGCAGTCAAATGTTATTGAAAAAGTATCGGATATATGCGCAAAGACAATTAAAAACGGGAAAATGCTTTACTTCTTTGGTACAGGGCATTCACATTTGATATGCGAGGAACCTTTTTACCGGGCAGGAGGTCTGGTTTCTATTTATCCGATCCTTGAACCGTCTTTAATGCTGCATGAAGGAGCGTATAAGAGCACTTTGATCGAAAGGATGGACGGTTTGGGCGAGATACTGCTCGATGAGAGCGGAGCATCAAAGGGTGATGCACTTTTCCTGATATCGAATTCAGGTCGGAATAATGCCGTTATTGAAATGGCGCTGAAAGCTAGGGATAAAGGAATTGTAACGATAGCTCTTACTTCCCTTAAGCATTCGAGAGGAGTTGAATCGAGACATAAAAGCGGGAAAAAGCTCTATGAAGTTGTGGATTTTTGTATAGACAACTGTGGCATACCCGGGGATGCTTGCGTGGAGTATGAAGGTTTCAACCAGAAAGTGGGACCTACATCCACTATTGCATGCACACTCATTGTAAATACGATTATCACAAATATCGTGGGAAAGTTACTTGATACGGGGATTACTCCTCCTGTATTCATGAGTGCCAATACTGATGAGGGAGATGCATTCAATAAAAAACTGCTTGCAAGATACAAATCGAGGATAAAGATTTTATAAAGAATAAAATGGATAGATAACCTGAAATATGTGCTGACAAAAGCCGATTCGAGAATGTTAAAAAATAATATAAATATGGAGGAGATATAAGGAAGATGCATACTTTTCAGTTTTAATCCAGAAATGACAGAAGGGCTTGAGAAAATGACAGTCCAGGGGTTGCTATGGGCGGCAAAATCCGATTCCGGCGAATTCAATGTAAAGTTCGGCGAAACAAAGGATACGAAAACCAAGGGGGTATGGCTCTGGGGAAGTACTGTATACAATCAAGGGGCAAATGGTGCAAAAACAGTAACTGATCAGATGAAACAATATGGATTTACGGATATTTTCCTGCTTGTAAAAGGCACAAGTGGTGCTGTAGGATATGACAGTAAAACAGCTCTTAAGGTTGCCCATACGGATAGGGATGTATTACAGGAAGTTATAGATGAAGCCCATAAAAAGGGAATTAAGGTTCATGCCTGGTTTTGTATAGATTGTGATGCTGCATGGGCCGCGGTTCATCCGGAAGATATGATGGTACACATTACAAAGGGACCGGACCCTAGCAAAAATAGAATATCGCCGCTTTCGCCTGCATACAGAGAATATACTGAAAATCTCATAAGGGAAGTTGTGCAAAATTATGATATAGACGGTATCCAACTCGATTATATAAGATATCCCCATATCGCATATGGTTTTAATGAAAACTATGAGATTGCAAAGGCAAAAGATGCCGGGATAAATGTAGACAATGTCAGGGATGTGATTAATCAGACATACTATAACACGGATAGCGACGGCAAGGCGATTTTTGAATCTTATGACCGTGGTGATAAAGATGTCGTCGGCTGGGTAAATCTCAGGAGGAATGCTGTGGACTCATTTGCCGGTGAGATTAAGGATATTGTAAAATCGGTCAGGCCCAAAATAAAGTATTCCGCAAGCTTAATGCCGGAAGGGGCCTATGATGCGACATTTCTTGTGGCTCAAAATGACTCGAAGACATTCGCCGAGGTGCATTACGGGCAGGATTACAGCGACGCAGCAAAAATTTACGATTTTGTAGTTCCGATGCTTTACTGGAATGATTATGGAAAATCGCCACAATGGGCCGATGCTTTATATAAAAATACGGTAAATATATTTGGAAGGAACAGGGTAATAGCAGGTATTCAGGCATACTCGCCGACAAAGAGTGCGGACCTTTGCGATACAGTTAATTATATAAGGGAAAGCAGCGGAGAGGGGATTGCACTTTTCAGATATGGTACATTTGGTTTAAGTTCCATTGATATAAAAGGTAAGGGATGCAAGGAAAATATCATGGATATAACAATGACCGACCCATTGAACCCTGATAATTCCGCCAATGTGGATATTACAAAGGTTGAGATAGATATGAAGGGCGGCATTACAGCAAGGAAGGTACTGGGGAATATCGATGGCTGTCAGATTAAACTATCAGATGATGGAAAGATGGTCACGATAACAGGAATGCCGTGTATACCTCAAAACGGCACATTAAAACTATCAGTTGTCGTTGACGGGAAAAATGATACGGGGCGTGAACCGGCACAGGTAAGATTCTATGTGACAAACAAGTATTCTGAAGTAAGAGTATATAACAAGTATTAATAAATGGGCACACCCTTTGTATCATATAAACAATATGAGCCCAAGGGATGTGCTTTTATTCGTGATTCAACATGGCGATAAATAAATGCAGGCATGAAGGAGGGAACAAATTGTATGAATACAGCAGTTCTATATGTTGTGGGAGCGACTTCACAAAACAGTTGTGGCAGAATAATTGATGTCTTTGAGGCTTATGGCATAAATGCACGGCAGATCACGACTGGAGAAATTTTGGATGGAAAATTGCATGGTTTCGATGCAATTGTAGTTCCAGGAGGAAGAGCGACAGGAATAGCTGAGGCCCTTGGCAAAGAAGGATGCAATGAAATCGAAAGCTTTGTTAAAAATGGAGGAGGATATGTTGGAATATGTGCAGGTGCATTCTTGGCAGCCCGGGGGTACAATGATCCCACATCGAAAGTTATGCTTGTAAATGCAGAAGCTTTAGATATAATGCACTGGGATAGGGGATCGGGGGATGTTCAGGTAAAAGTTATGGATTCGGATCATCCGGTAATGCAGGGTTATTCAGGGGCAATAACAGTGAACTATGAAAACGGGCCTCTTCTTATACCTGCAAAAGATGATGATATACCTCCATATATTGATCTTGCAGCATATATAAGCGATGTGCATCAAAATAAAGATGCCGCGAGAGGCATAATGCCCGGTTCGTCAGCCGTAACCGTATCTGGATATGGGAAGGGGAGATGTGTTCTTTTTAGTTTTCATCCGGAATCTACTCCCGGACTTGAAAGGATGCTTGTACATGGCTTTTTATGGGCGGCAAAGCGTTCATTGGATCATCATCTGTTGGGAAACGGAAAAATAAACACTTTTAAAGTTAAAGGTGCCTGGCTATGGGGTAGCACTGTTTATAACAACGGTCCGGACGGTGCGAAAATAATAACGGGGCAGATGAAACGATACGGTTTTACAGATATATTCTTGCTTGTAGATGGAGAAAGTGGTTCTGTCGGTTATAACAGCGAAATAGCCCTTTCAGTAGCTCATCCTGACAGGGATATATTAAAAAATATCGTTGAAGAGGCTCACAAAAAGAATCTGCGGGTTCATGCATGGTTTGTGATAAACTCCGACATGCAATGGGCGCATAATCATCCGGACGATGCTATGCGATATATAGATGGAAGGGCTGACGAGAGTGGGAAAAGGGTATCTCTTTTGTCAATATCCTACAGGGAATATGTTAAAAAACTTATATGTGAAGTAATAAGAAATTACGATGTGGATGGCATACATGTCGACTATATAAGATATATGGATGCTGAAATCTGCTTTAATGAAAGAAATGAAGTCTCAAGGGCAAAGGCGCTTGGAATAAATATGAAGAGAGTAAAAGAATTTATGGACAAGACATTTTATATAGAAAAAGATATGAAGTCCATATTTGAAGCGTATGATAATGGAGATAAGGATATTAGGGATTGGATAAATCTTAGAAAAGATGCCGTAAATTCTTTTGCAAGGGAAATCAGAGACATCGTAAAGGGGATGGACCCTGAGATAAAATATTCCGCAAGCCTTGTGCCTTGGGGAGCATATGATTCCAATTTTTTGGCAGCGCAGGAAAATTCAAATACATTTGCGGATGTGGAGTATGGTCAGAATTATAAAGATGCATCATCCATATATGATTTTATTATACCGATGACATACTGGAATGATTTTAAAAAATCACCCCAATGGGTAAGCAAGCTTTATGAAAATGCGAGGAGCATATTTGGAAAGGACAGGGTGCTTGCCGGAATTCAGGCTTATTCCACAGATAAAACCGGTGACCTATGCGATACCATTTACTCTATAGATGAAATAGGCGCAGATGGAGTGGTACTTTTTAGATATGGTGCATTTGGTTTGGGTTCAATATGTATGAAGAATATAGATGCAGATAAGAATATTTTAGATATTGTCATGACCAATACATTAAGTCCCGATTACGCTGCGGATACAGACATAACGAAGGTTGAAATATATATGATGGGAGGCCTTGCCATAAAAAAATTGCCCGATGTGATCAACGGGTGTGAAGTAAATATTTCTGATGATAAAAAAGTAATTATAATAACAGGCTCTCCCTGCATGGTCAGAAATGACAGCATAAGATTTTCTGCTTTTGTAGAAGGAGAAAATAAAACGGGACGTGAATGTGCACAGATCAAATTCTTTTTGGCAGATAGGTGCAGGGAGATAAGAGTGTTAACAAAATAATATTCTTCAAGTAATTTTGATTTATCCTATGGTTATGGATTCAGCCTGATAATTGGGGGAGGTTATTAGAGATGGATATAAAAAAATTGAGCCTTGATGAAAAAATAGGTCAGATGATTATGGCGGGTTTCCCATCGAAATATTGCGATGACCATTTTATGAAATTGGTACGGGAATATAACGTCGGAAATATAGATTTATTCGGACGGAATATAGGTTCGATTCGAGAAACGGTAAGTCTTACACATGACATTCAGGAAAATATGATAGAAAATATGGGGATACCGGCATTTATCGGTATGGATCAGGAAGGCGGAATGGTTTCAAGGATCAAAGAAGGAGCAGCTTTTTTCCCAGGGAATATGGCCTTTGGAGCAGCAAATATCAAGGGTGGTACTTTTGAAGAGGGGCGGATAATAGGGGAAGTGCTGCGCAATATGGGGATAAATTTGGATATTGCGCCTGTGCTTGATGTGAACTGCAATCCTGAAAATCCCATAATAGGTACCAGATCATATGGCGATAATCCTCTAAAAGTTGCTTCGTTGGGGATGGATTTTATAAAGGGTATTCAAAGCAGAAATGTTCTATCCGCCGCGAAGCATTTCCCGGGGCATGGTGATACATCTGCAGATACACATTTATCCATGCCTTATATCTCATATGGCATGGATAGGCTGAATAAAGTTGAGCTTTATCCTTTCCGGAAAGCAGTTAATGCAGGGGTCGACGGGATAATGACGGCTCATATAGTTTATACCGCTCTGGAGGATAAAGGACTTCCTGCGACTTTATCTTATAATATTCTTACCAGGCTTTTAAGAGAAGAAATGAATTTCAAAGGTATTATTATAACCGATTGTATGGAAATGGATGCGATCGCCAGGAATTATGGGATTGAAAAAGCGTCGGTAATGGCGGTAAAAGCGGGGGCAGATATGATATGTATATCCCATCATCTCGATGTGCAGATAAAAAGCATAGATGCCATTAAAAATGCGGTTTTAAAAGGCGATATTGCGGAGGATAGAATCGACGATTCAGTACAAAGGATAGTTGACATGAAAAACAAGTATAATATATTGAAAAATCCGTTCCCCGATATAAAAAAAGCTGAAGCCAGCTTGGAAAATCCGGTATATCTAAATTTCTCGAGGGAAATCAGCCAAAAAAGTATTACTCTTGTAAAAGACGACAACAATCTCATACCATTGAAGGGCGATGGGATTGTTTCCATCGCTCCTGAACCTCTGAGCCTGACAGGCGTTGAAGACGAGGAAAAAAGGAAGTATGCTTTTTCATATGCTGTAAAAGAAAAATTTGGAGGAAAAGCTTTTATAATACCATTAAATCCGGAAATGGATTTGATTCAGAAAATTTCAGCCGAGTGCAAAGATGCTTTTAGAGTAGTAATAGGTACATATAATGCCAACTCCAATCCGGGGCAGCTTGAGCTGATAGATAAAATAAAGAAATGCAACAAGAATGTAATCGCGGTAATTTTAAGGAGTCCTTATGATTTGCTGTCCATACATGGCATTTCCACATGTGTATGTACATACGAATATACACCGAATTCAGTCTCGAGTGTTTTGAAAGTGCTGGACGGCGAAATAAAACCATCAGGCAATCTGCCGATAAATATTTTTTAAAATTATGCAAATTTAGTGCACAATTATTTAAATACATTATAATAATATTGTATTATAATAATATTGATAAAAATACTAAATTATTTCATAGGAGGAAAAGCTATGAAAAAAGCTGTTAACATCTGGTCTTTTAAAGAAGGTACACCCATAAAAAAATGCATACTTGCTGCAAAAGAAGCAGGTTATGAGGGAATAGAGCTTGCCCTTAATGAAAGCGGGGAGCTTGGACTTGAATGCAGCGAAAGGGAACTTTTGGATATTAAAAGTTTTGCGAAGGAAGTTGGCATAGAGCTTCCCAGCTTTGCCACAGGATTGTACTGGAAATACTCGTTTACAAGCAGCGATAAAAGTATCAGGGAAAAGGCTAAATATATAGCTAAAAAACAGCTGGAATTTGCAGCGACTTTAGGCGCCGATACGATACTTGTCGTTCCCGGTGCGGTAGGTGTCGACTTTATCCCGGGTGCAGAAGTTGTAAGCTATGACAGGGCGTATGATTTGTCATTGGAGGCGATAAACGATTTAAAAGATGATGCCGAAAAATGCAACATCGCCATAGGAATAGAAAATGTATGGAATAAATTCCTGCTGTCTCCACTTGAAACGAGGGATTTTATAGACAAGATCGGGAGCGATTTTGTAGGAGTTTATTTCGATGTGGGAAATGTAATATATACAGGTTATCCTGAGCAATGGATAAGGATATTGGGTAAAAGGATTAAAAAAGTACATTTTAAGGACTTCAGAAGAAATGCAGGCAATATAGGGGGCTTTGTAGATCTTTTAGAGGGGGATGTAAATTTTGCAGAAGTTGTAAAAGCTCTCAAGGAGATCGGGTATACAGACTATGTAACCGCTGAAATGAGCCCGTATAAAAATGATAATGAAAATCAGGTAGTAATTAATACATCTTTATCTATGGATAAAATACTTGAAAGGAAAAAAGGGAGGATTTAGGATGTTAAAGGCAGGATTAATAGGTATAGGTTTTATGGGAAGGGGGCACCTTGATAATTATATACGTTTTGAAAAGGAGGGATTCCCTGTAAAGCTTGCGGCCATATGCGATATAGATCCGGACAAGTTCAAGGGCATATTTATAAAGGGAAACCTTAATGTAGGAAATAGCAAGTATGATTTTTCAAAATATCATCTGTATACAGATATCGACGAAATGCTGGATAAAGAAGATATTGATTGCGTGGATATAGCCCTTCCTACATATTTGCATGCAAAAGCTTCTGTAAAAGCTCTCAATAAAGGTCTCAATGTATTTTGTGAAAAACCTATGGCATTAAATCGCAATGAATGCAAAGAGATGATTGATGCTGCAAACAAAAATGGAAAGAGGCTTATGATTGGGCATTGCCTGAGATTCTGGCCTGGATATGAGTACCTGAAAGAATGTGTTGACAGCAAAAAATATGGAAATGTAAATGAAGCTTATTTCTTCAGAGGGGGCTCAACACCGAGCTGGTCCTATGGAAACTGGTTGTTGAAAGGAGAGCTAAGCGGCGGAGCCCTTCTTGATCAGCATATACACGACGTTGATGAGATAAACTGGCTGTTTGGAATGCCCTTATCGGTTTCAACATTTGGTAAAAAAGTCATAAAGGGCAGCGGCTTTGATATTGTATCTACCAATTATATTTATGATGACCGGAAAATCGTAACTGCACAGGATGATTGGACATTGAACGGGGATTTTGGATTTGAGGCGTCTTACAGGGTTGCATTTGAAAAAGCCAACATTGTCTTTGAAAGAGGAGCTTTGAAAGTAAACCCTCATAATGAAAAGGGCTTTACCCCGAATATAGAAAAGGAAAGCGCATACTATAAAGAAATGAAATTCTTCTATGAATCCATAATAAATAATACTTCAAATGAAATCGCACCTCCACAAAGTGCAATGGAGACAATAAAAATTGCCGAAGCAGAAATTAAATCCGCAAATGAAGGTGGAAAGCTTATAAGTGTAGAGTAATTCCGATTACCGACTGAAAGCGCGTCTCCGAGGGCGCATGAAAAGCAGGCATCTGTATCTTTGGGCTCTAAAATTTGTTTGACAACTGGAAGCAATGTGAGTATAATTTATAAGTGTCAAAAAAATATTATGAGTTTGCGCCTGTAGCTCAGGGGATAGAGCAACGGTTTCCTAAACCGTGTGTCGGATGTTCGATTCATCTCAGGCGCACCAAAAAAGGCTCTGATGCAAGCGGCATACAGAGTCTTTTATTTTGCCTATATAGTTTACATAATATTAAATTGGGGACAAATTGGGGACAGTTTTTTTATTTTGCGTCTGAAAGCAGAGTATTGATTTTTTCAGCCGCCGTTTTATTTGCCGTTTGCAGCGCATGTGCGTATATATTACCCGTAGTAGATATATTCGCATGGCCAAGTAATTTAGATACAGTTTTAAGGTCCATCCCAGAGCTTAACAGCATAGTGGCATTGGTATGCCGCAGCTGATGAAAGGTTATTTTTTTTAAGTTATGGCTTTTTAAAAATTTCGGGAACCAACGGCTAAAGGTATATGTGTTCATCGGGGACCCATTGCGCTGCGTAAATACAAAATCGGTATTATTCCACAGGCTACCCATTTTTAACCTATATTCATTTTGCTGCAATTTATAATTTTTTAGCATGGATAAGGTTATAGCAGGCAGCACAAGCACACGGTTAGATGTAACGGTTTTAGGACTTTTTTCAAATGTCCCCATTTTGGGCAGATATTGAGTGGCTTCAACTATACTAATTATGCCTGTTTGCATATTAATATGTCCCCATTTGAGGCCCATTAATTCACCCAAACGTAAACCGGTACTAATATCAATGTATACAGCAAGTTTATATTTCAATTTTGATTCCGGCAGGGTATCGAGAGCCGCTAACAATGCCTTAATATCAGCTTCCTCGTAAAATTTTGCTTCACATTTTGGGACCTTAGGCGGTTTAATATTGGCGGCAGGATTTACAGCCAATAAATCCCATTCTTTTACAGCCGTTTCAAATATTGCATGGATTAAGCGGTGGTGGTGTTTTATCGTTTGCGCAGATAAGCCGCCGGGCTTACCATCTTTCCTAATACCACTTTCCTGAAGATTTTTATAAAATTCCACCAAGTGCAGCGGTTTGATTTTTTCAATTTTCAGGTGGCCCATAGCCGGCAGTATACGGCTATTTAACATTTCTTTATAACGGAATAAAGTTTTTGGAGCAAGATTTGTTTCCCCATAATCTTTTATCCATTTAGTGCATAAATCATTAAAGGTCATTTTAGCAGGCTCGATGTAAGTATTTGAATCAACTTCAGCGACGAATTTTGCAAGTTCAATTTTAGCTTTCCGCATTTTAGCAGCTTCAGTTTTCCCATCAATCGTTATTGTTTTTTTAAACTTTATACGCTTCCCATTTGAGGACCCACCAGGGACAACTAATCGATACGTATTTATGCCTCGCTTTTCAATCGACCCGGACATCGTTCCACCTCCTATTTGATTAAGTAATGTAATATATTGCCAGCAATTTTATCCGCATTTTTCTCTAACCTTGAATACTGGGTATTTAGCCCGATGTAATAGCTTTTTTTAGGGCAATCGCATAAAACATGTTTTAATTCATGCAATAGAACCATACATTGCAGCTCATGGCTAATACATGTATTTAATATAATATGAATATGTCCTAAGCGGCTTATGTACGTAAACCCGTATATGGCGGCATCTATGTATGCGATAGATACTCGTATATCATATGCCGCCATAAGTTCGGTAAACGGGATATTGCCTTTTTTAAGGGATTCAATCAAATGCATGTCCAACATTTTATGCATTTTAATCACTCCTTTTTTACTCAGCACTTGCAGATTCTTCATCTTCAATTATTTTGATAATTTTGACAATTTGTTTTATGGCTTTGGGTGAAAGTTTCCGAGTTTGTTTGAAAAATAGGCGTAAATCTTCCCTTGCTCTTAAGGCATTCCAAAATTCCATCAATTCGGGATCCGATTTAATAGCGTTTGCAATTTCGTCAGCTGGTTTTTTCACGTCAGTAAGCCCAAGTATGTAATCAGTGGATACGCCAAAATAATCAGCTAATTGCTGCACAAATTCAGCTTTGGGCTCCCTCATATTATTTTCATACCGAGATAATGTTGCCTTTGTAGTACCTAATATATCCGCTAATTTTTCCAAGCTGATACTTTTTTCCTTCCTTAACACCCTCATTCGTTCCGAAAAAGTTGCCATTTATAACACCTCCTTACATGCCATTATAGCTATTTGTTGCCAATAAGGGAAGAATCGTTACCAAATATATAAGATTTTTTTAAAATACTATTGACAAGTAACCAAAAGTAGTCTATTCTAATAATCAGAAGGGTTACCAAATATATAACGGAGGTGAGAATAATGAAGAAAAATCCAAATTATAAATTGAAAGCATTAAGAGTAGAGCATAGGTTGACGCAAACGGATATGGGTAATTTATTGAATATAAGTAAGGTAGCCTATAGCTTTAAGGAAAACGGTAAAAGAGACTTTACCGAATCAGAAATAAGATATATTTGCAGTCACTTTAAGGCAAACCCAAACGATATTTTTTTTAATGATGTTACCGATGGGATAACACAATATGGAGGTGAGAAATAATGAATATAGCTCCAGTAACAATGTCCATGCAGGAGGCAGCAAATTATATCGGTATTAGCTATGAAATGTTAAGGCAGATGGCACTTAGGAAAGAAATACCATGTATATGCTGCGGGAATAGAAAGTTATTCAGACAAGCGACAATTGATGCATGGATGACTGAACAAGAAAAGAGTAAGGACAATATTGATGACAGCTACGGAAAATTAAGAAAAATATATTAGGAGGGATAAAATGCAGAATGCAACGGATATAAAAGTGGTAATAACAACAGGATTAAGCTGGGAGTTTGACGATGTACTAAAAGCAAAGTTTGAATTCAATACAGAGAACTTTGCTGAAATAAATAACGGAGTAATAACGCTGTATGCAGATAAGCCAAAATGTTTAACTACGGATATAAACAATATTTGCAGATATATAGACAAGGTTAAAAACGTTTATATGGAGAGCGGGATGCCGGCAGAGGCGGCGGATACACTTATGAAGGAGATAAATAAACAGAAGGAGGAGGATGCAAGGGAATGTTTAAAATGGTTGCGTATAAAGGAAGCATAAAGGATTTTAGGATATTTTTAAAGAGCATAAAAGGAGATGAACAAAATGGAACAAACAAAGCCAAAAAATATATATCAAAAATTGATTGAGGTGAGAAAAGCAGTTCCATATTTGCAGAAGACAGAGAGTGGAAACCAATATAAATATGTTGGCAGCTCAGGAGTATTAACAGCAGTAAGAGGGGAATTAGATAAACAAGGCCTATTACTTATCCCGAGGGTAAAAAGCGTAAAGGTGACAGGCGACACAGTAGAAAAAACAGATAACTACGGTACTAAGCATACTACAACATGGTTTACAGAGCTAACAATGGAGTACACATGGATAAATGCCGACAACCCGGAGGAAAAAATAGTTTGCGAATGGTATGGGCAAGGCGTAGATATAGCAGGAGAAAAGGGAGTCGGTAAGGCTTTAACATACGCAGAAAAATATTTCTTGCTTAAGTTTTTTAATATCGCAACAGACACGGATGACCCGGATAAATATCAGGAACTCGGCAACAATGAACTCCACATAAACCATGAACCAAAGCTGATAAGTAAGCCTGCTGGAGATACAATAACAGAAAAACAAGCTAAGCGGTTGTTTGCAATAGCAAAAGGCAACCAAGATTTAGTAAGGAATACAATCGGGAAATATGGATATGAACGCACATCTGAAATTAAAAAGGCTGAATATGAAAATATTTGTAACGAAATAAGCGATAACGTAAAAATGCAAATATATGATGATATCCCATTTATGGGCGATGCGGGAGGAGGAGAAAATTAAATGAGAAACATTTTAGAACGTATTTTTGACTGGCTGGACAGGCAACTACATGCGGAGACATATGACGCATTGGACAACGAGAATGTAAATCTAAGGATTAAAAATGCAGAGCTGGAAGATAGGCTTGAAAGTTACGAAGAAATAGAAGAGGCCCGCAATGCAGAAAAGCGGGCACATCAAGTGATTTGGTGGTAACCAAATCTTTTAATAAAAAAGCTGTAGGTATATTCTATCACTGCCAATAAAAAAAAGCAAATAGAATATACCTCAGGCCCTAAGGGGGAGGGAGAAAATGGACCATACATCAGTGTCACAGTTAAATATGTATTTACGATGCCCTGCGCAATACTATTACAGGTACATTGAAGGGCTAATTTTACCACCAAATGCAACAATTACAAGAGGTAAGACAGTACACAAAGGAATTGAAATAAATTACAAGCAAAAGATGAAAACACATGAGAACATGCCGCTGAATGACCTAAAGGATATCGTTGCCGAAGAATTCGATAGGGAGGCGGAGGATACTGATTTCAGGAATGATGACAGAGGCAAGACCAAAGATTCCGCTGTAACGCTGGCGGCAACATATCACACCAAAATTGCCGCAAATATACAACCCGTAGGCGTAGAGCAGGAAATAAATATCCCATTAGCCGGCACAACATTAAAGGGATATATAGACCTAATAGACAATGCCGGTTATATAAGGGACACAAAAACGGCGAGCAAGTCTCCAGCGAAGAATACAGCAGATAAATCAATACAATTAACCGCTTATGCGTTAGCCTATAGGCGCATTTATGGACAACCAGAAGCCGGAGTAATACTTGACTATTTAGTAGACGGCAAAGTACCAAAGGCGGCAACTTTAGCATCGAGCAGGACCGGGGCACAAATAAAGCGGTTTTGCAGCATCGCATACTATATTTGTAACGCAATAAAGGCTGGATGTTTTTACCCGAATATAAACAGCCTAATGTGCAGCCCAAAGTGGTGCGGCTATTGGGACAAGTGCCATAAGGACTTCGGAGGCGACATGTAAGATGGAAGGTTGGATAAAATTATACCGCAAGACATTAGAAAGCGATATGTATAAGGCCCTAACAAGCAAACAGAGAGACGTTATGATTAATTGCCTATTACTTGCCAACCATAAAGATGCAGAATGGAGATACAAAGGGAATATTTTCAAAACAATGCCGGGGCAGTTTGTTACATCTCTTAACAGCTTGAAAAAAAATTGCGCTAAAGACGTTACAATTAGAAACATTCGTTCAGCCATTGATATTTTAGAAACATGGGGATTTTTGACAAGCAAAGCGACAAAGACAGGAAGGGTAATAACCATAGTAAATTGGCGGCTTTACCAAGACGAGAAAATCCCAACTGACAAAGATACTGACATAGAAGTGACAAAGAACCGACAAAGAAGTGACAAAGAAGTGACAACTAACAAGAATGATAAGAATGATAAGAATGATAAGAATGATAAAGAAGATTATATATATAGTCAATCCTCCTCAGTGCCATATAAGGAAATAATAAAAATATACAATGAAACATGCAAATCATTAAGTAAGGTACAAACCGTAACGGATAAGCAGAAACAAAAGATAAAAACGCTTTGGGTCAAGGTAAACAAAAACATTACGGCTATTCAAAATATATTTAAACGGGCAGAAGAAAGCGACTTTCTTTCAGGAAGAAACGGGAAATGGACAAACTGCAATTTTGACTGGCTTATAAATTATAACAATTTTATCAAGGTACAAAAGGGGAATTACAATAACAGGGTGACGCCTGCTTCACATGCTAAAGTAAACGAGCCGAAAGGGTTTACTGTACTAAGAGGATTATACGACAAATACAAGCAAGAAGAGGAGGCAAAAGAAGAATGAAAAAAGTTGAAATTGTTAAACTATTAGCTATTTTAAATACAGCATTTCCCAACATGCAAATTAGTGATGCAACGGTTAGCCTATGGTATGAATTGCTTGGAGATATTGATTTTATAATAGCCCAAGCGGCAATTAAAAAATTGTTGTTAGAAAGTCCATACCCTCCAGCTATTGCAGATGTGCGCAAGCAAATTACTGAAATAATGGCGCCAAAAAATGGGCTGGAGCCTGCACAGGCTTGGGGAGAAGTTATATCAGCAGTTCAACATTTTGGCTTTTACAGGGAAGAGGAAGCAATAAAGAGTCTTAATCCCACGGTGGCAAAGGTCGTAAAATACATGAGTTGGAGAGAGATATGCCTAAGCGAAGAGCCGGGAGTTGTGAGAGGGCAATTTTTAAAGATGTATGAACAGGTGCGGAAAAGAGAACAACAAGATGCATTATTACCGGAAAATCTTAAAAGCATTATTGCGAAAATAGCAGAAAGGCACGACTTAAAAATGATTGAAGGAGGTAAAGAGTGATGTTATATAAATTGGTAATATATGATGAGATATACAAAAAAGATAGGCTTCAAGAGATAGGCAAGGCGGCATCAGAGGGAGGCTTTGATGAATTACGGGAATTATTTGATGAACTCGCAAGCGATGGGGAGTGTTTTACGTACAAAAAAGAAAGAATATACCTTGTAGGCTGGGCATTAGCGAGATGGTATCCAAGGTTAGATTTTGGCATATCGGATGCAGAAAAATGCCAAATAGATAACATAGATAACAATGGCAGGAAAATATAAAAAATAAAAAATGAAGGGAAGTGAACAACCTCCAACAAGATTCTACCACCTGCCGGTGGAATTAACTCGGAGTATATATTAATAGTAAATAAGTGCTGATTAGGGCGTACCGAGACGCTTTAAGCAGCGAGGAGGCTGAGAAATAAAAAATGAAAAAATTTGAGGTTATTGATACTAAAACAGGCAAGAAAGCAGACCCTATGCAAATAGCACTTAATGAAAACTGGGCAAAAGATTTGGTTTACTGCGACATGGAAGGGTTTTTCGTAGGTGAAAATGGCGAGATTATACTTGCTGATGAATGCGGACAATATGTTTATTGCGACCCGATAAGGTTTAAGGTAATTTGGCAAAGGCAAGGCAGAGAGGGGGAAGGGGAATGAAAAGATACGAAGATTTTAATAATACATTTAAGGAAAACAAAAGTGCAGAGAGGCAATCCTTTGAGATGATAGTGGCCTATTTGGAAGAAATTTATGGAGTAAATTTGGACTGGTGCCGAGAAAAATATGAAAACCAGTTAGAATGGCTAAGGGAGGAGAATAAAAAATGATATGGCTGGTAGGAATAATCGCTTTTTACGTGGGTTTTGGGCTTGCGGCATTACTCAAAGTAACTGATAAGGGAGGTGAAAAATAATGCGCATACCGGCGGATTGTAAGACGTGCCTAAAGCGGCATGGTAATAAATGTTTGGCTTTTGATAATATACAACATATAGGCAGATGCGCAGGATATATCGATGATATGGTAAAGATAAAAAAGCTGTATAGCGATATGATAACATACAATAAAAAGCATAGCAGGTCGCAAAAGACGATATCGCTGATTAAAGCCGAATATAACAAAATAAGCCGGAGGGGGACAATATGAGGCAATGGAGAATTACAATTCCCGGAGTGTTGCCGGGATTGAACGAATATATAAATGCAGAAAGAAAAAATAAGTATATGGCGGCAGCAGTAAAAAAGAAAATAGAGAGAGACATCATGTTGATAGCAAAGGCCCAATTAAAGAATACAACCATAAATAAACCGGTAACTATGGAATATACGTGGATTGTACCGGATAGAAGGAGAGACAAGGACAATATAGCATTTGCTAAAAAATTTATTCAGGACGCACTCGTTAAAACAGGGATTTTGAGAGATGACGGATGGAATGAAATAACTGGCTTTACGGACAAGTTTAAGGTAGACAGGGAAAATCCAAGCGTAGAAATTAATATTAGGGAGGCATGCGGAAATGGAGAATAAAGGGTTAGAGGAGAAAGAAAAAAGATTAATACAGTATATAAGAAAATTAAGATATGGAGAATTGGTAATAAAAGTACAGGACAGTCTTCCGATAGCAATAGAGAGGGCGAGGGAAAAAGTAAAGTTATAAAAACATAAGGGCTGACCGGAAAACCGGAGGCACTTCGAGAAAATCGAGGTGCCATTTTTATTATGGGGAGGGATATAATTGAAATTCAATTGTGAAATAGATAATATAAGGACTTTAAAAAAAGGCATGAAGGTTACGCTGTCGGTTGACGATGAGCAAACACGTAAAGTCATGGAATGTATATATAACTTTATGGATAAGCCGATAACAATAGAGTTTTTGGTTAATGATGCAGCACAAATTGAGAGACTAAAACAAATTAACGAGGACCAGCGGAAGAAAATATATGCGATATTGAAGGACATCGCAAATAGTACAGGCGATAGTCTCGAGAACACAAAGGACAATCTAAAAATAGAGTTTTTGCAGCATAGCCAATATGATATGTTTAGCTTAAGTAATTGCAGCAAAGAGTTAGCAAGTGATTTTATAGATTATTTGCTAAATTTTGCATTTGAAAATGGGATACCGATGTCAGAACACCCGTTAAAATATACCGACAATGTAGACAGATATTTACTGGCATGTATAAATCATAAGATATGCGCCGTGTGCGGGCAGCCGGGGGAAATACACCATTGGGATGCAATAGGTATGGGCAGGGATAGAAATAAATATGACGATTCACAAAACAAGAAAATATGTTTATGCCGTTTGCACCATACAGAGGCCCACACTATCGGCAATAAGGCATTTCAGGATAAATACTATGTGTATGGGATTAAGGAGGGCAAGCAATAATGAGCATACTAAGCAGGAAGATATATAAAGCTATTGAAAGGGAACTATATAGATATCCCATCATACAAGAAGAGGTTACAGAGGCAAGGGAAAGAATAATATACGGGAATAGCACTATGTATGGCAATGTAGGAGGAGGACAATCGCATCATTCAGACCCGACAGCGCTAAAAGGGATAAAATTAGCCGACCCTGAATTAGTAATAAAAGAAGCATGGATTAATGTTATTGATAAAGTTATAAAAAAATACAAAGGTACAGAAATAGGGAAATTAATGCAGCTTCAATATTTCGAGCAAAGAGGCCCTGCCTATATACAAAGGAAATTACACATAGAACGTACAACATGTTTTGCTTGGAGGAATGAAATAGTAATATCAACAGCACTAATAGCGCAAAAGTATAATTTAATAGATGTAGAGAATATAACATTAAATCAAAGTGATGCGTTATAATGTATATGGCGTGGCGGAATAGTAGACGCTGGCTCTATGGCATAAGTCAGGTATATAAAAGCCTAATACCATGCGAGGTGCAAATCCTCGCCGCCTGTTAAAATAGTATAAATATTACAAAAGTTCAGGACAAAAGTTCAGGACTAATTACGGTTTAAAATGTGATATGCTATAAAATAGAATAATAGATAGATAAAGCACTTGATTAAATTCAGGTGCTTTTTTATTTAATGTTTTAAAAAGAAGGGATAATGATGAGTGAATACGATAATTACGCACCAGCGGCGGCAAAATGGATATTGCCAGATGGGACTATAACGGACAAGTTACAAGTGGAATCAACACCAGCGGCAGGGAGTATAACAACGGAGATGTTTGCCGCTAATGCAAAGGCACCATATGCGGGGACAGCGGATAATGCTAATGCAGTGGCATGGGCGAATGTTTCAGGGAAGCCAAGTACATTTGCACCCTCTGCGCATACGCATGTGATGGCAAATATAACGGATTTAGCGGCGGTACTGAACGCAAAGCTAACAGCGACTAAAGCGGCGACACAGGCGGATTCAACGGCGACAGATATAGCAGGATTAGTCGCAGACTTTAATGCACTTTTAGCAAAGTTAAAAGCGGCAGGATTAATGGCATAAGGTTGCAGATTTAGGAGATGCACTATGGATATAGAAAAGGTTGACATAAATACAATAAACCCAGCACCATATAACCCGAGAAAAGATTTAAAACCCGGTGACCCAGAGTATGAGAAATTAAAAAAGTCGATATTAAATTTTGGTCTTGTAGACCCACTCGTTATGAATAAGCGGGGGAATGTTTTAATTGGAGGGCATCAAAGGTTAAAAATATTAAAGCAACTCGGATATAAAACAGTTGATGTATCGGTTGTAGATTTGGACCAGAACAAAGAAAAGGCTTTAAATATTGCCCTGAATAAAATACAGGGCGACTGGGATGAAGAAAAACTAAATGAATTAATAAGCGAGCTTGACGATGCAACACTCGAATTGACAGGCTTTGGGGCTAAAGAAATAGAAGAGTTGGCAAATGAATTCATAACTCCGGAGGATATAGATGAAGATGAAGTCCCAGTGATGCCAGAAAACCCGATAACGCAAGCAGGGGATATATGGATATTAGGAGGCCATAAATTAATTTGCGCAGATGCGACAGATGCCGAAACATATAAAGGCATAGAAAATATAGACTTATGCATTACGGACCCGCCATATAATGTGGACTATGTAGGCAAAACAAAAGACCAATTAAAAATAGATAATGATAAAATGGCAGGCACAGAGTATGAAGAATTTTTATGCACAGCATTTAAGAATATATATAATGTGTTAAGACCGGGCAGGCCAATATATATATTCCATGCTTCAATGGAAATGGTACATGCCGGGCAAGCATTTACTGCAGCAGGATTTAAAATGGCCCAAATATTAATATGGGTAAAAAACAATATAACGTTAGGCAGGCAAGACTATAAATGGAAACATGAACCCATTATATATGGCTGGAAAGAAGGGGCAAGCCATATATGGTATGGCGGATTTGACAAGCCGACTGTAATTGAGGATGACCCGGACTTTAGCAAAATGAGCAAAAGCGAAATAATCCATTATATAAGGGAAATGGAAAATACAGGCAATACAACGGTTATATATGAAGATAAGCCGATGAGGAGTACAGAGCATCCAACGATGAAACCCGTAAAACTTATAGGAAGGTTGATTTGTAATTCAAGCATGAAGGGCAATGTAATATTGGACACGTTCGCTGGCAGCGGAAGCACAATGATAGCGGCAGAGCAATTACACAGGAAAACAATTAATATTGAAATGGATCCAAGATACTGCGATGTAATAGTAAAGCGATTTAAGCAATTAAAAAATGACGACAGCCAAATATATTTAATAAGAGGCGAGAAAAAGTTAAGCGGCAAAGAGGTGTTTAACAATGCGACGACCTAAGCTAAATAGCGATATTGTAGAAAAGGTATATAAGTATGTTGCAGCAGGGAATTATATAGAAACCGTATGCCAGTACCTCAACATAAGTAAGCAGACATACTACAATTGGTTGAAAAAAGGGGAGAAGGCCCATAGCGGGCTGTATTTTGACTTTGTAGACGCAATAAAAAGGGCAGAGGCAGAGGCCGAAATGCGAAATGTAACATTAATTCAAAAGGCGGGCAGTACAACATGGCAGGCAGCGGCGTGGTACTTAGAGCGGAAGCATCCGGATAAATGGGGAAAGCGTGAACAAATGGACCTAACCCATTCCGGCGGGATAGAAATAAAGGTGGACTGGAAATAATGGTAATACACCCAGGGATGAACGAAGCATATAGGCCAATAGTAAGCGATAACCGACGGTTTAAGGTAATATACGGAGGCGCAGGAAGCGGCAAAAGCGTATTTGTTGCGCAATGGTTTGTATTAATGTGCATAGGAGAGGCAGGACATAGCTTTTTATGCGTTCGTAAAGTTGCAAGGACCCTGCGGTTTTCTGTGTTCCTATTAATCAGGAATGTTATAGGGGACATGGGATTAACGGATTATTTTGAAGTGAATAAAAGCGATATGACGATTACTTGTTTAGCAAACAGTAACCGTTTTTTATTTTTAGGATTAGACGATGTAGAAAAGTTAAAATCGATAGTTGGCATAACGGATATATGGATAGAAGAAGCAAGCGAAGTATCAAAAGAAGATTTTGAGCAAATTAACCTGAGGTTAAGAGGGATAACAAAGGTAAATAAACAAATAGTGCTAACATTTAACCCGATAATAAATACGCACTGGCTAAAGGCATATTTCTTTGACATAAAAAAGGACAATACAACAATATTAAAGACAACCTACAAGGATAATAAATTCCTTGATGATGAATATATAGCAGAATTGCAGGACCTAAAGAATAAAGATAAATACTTCTACCAAGTATATGCACTTGGCGAATGGGGACAGTTAGGCAACCGAATATATACGAATTATATAGTTGAGGATATCCCGACGGATGAAAACGGGTATAGTGCAATTTACTATGGGCTTGATTTTGGTTATAACGACCCATCGGCATTATGCAAAGTAGGTGTAAAAGACGATGAATTATATATATTAGATGAATTATACCAAACACATTTGGATAATTCACAACTTATAGATATATGCAAAGAGAAAATAACAAGAGATAAATGGATAATAGCCGATAGTGCGGAGCCTGCAAGAATACAAGAATTTAAAAAGGCAGGGTTTAAAATAAGACCATGTACTAAAGGCAAAGATAGTGTGCGGTTTGGTATTGATTTTGTAAAGCGCCATAAGATGCATATACATCCGTCTTGTATAAATTTTATTAATGAAATCCAATCATACAAATACAGAGAGGACAAAGATGGGAATGTATTAGATGAACCAGTGGACTTTAACAACCATTTATTAGATGCGTTAAGGTATGCGACAGAATTAATGAGAATGGAGAGAAGGAAAAGAAACTATTCAGGGAAGGGAGCGAGACAATGATTGATTATTCGCAACTATTAAAAGCCGATTTGCAAGGCCTTTTTATAGACCAATTGGAGCGTATAAACAAAATTAATAGATGGTATGATATCTATGATGGCAAGCAGGAATGGGAAACAAAGAGCGGTCTTGATTATGTGCCGACAAAAAAAATTACAAACAAAATAAAGGAATTAATCGACAAAAGGGCTCGCTTTATGTTTGGAAAAGAGATATATTTTAACATAAAACCAAAAGTGGCGGATGCAAAGGGAAGCACAGCAAATGCGGATAATGCGCAATTAAAAGAGGACGTTCTCTATAAAATATTAGATGCGAATAAATTCAATAGCAAATTACTAAAAGCATATAAAGATTATAGTATTGGCGGTAAGATCGCAATAAAGCTATGGGCGCAAAAAGAAATAGGATTAAAAATTATATTTTGCCCAGCGCAGGAATTTATTCCATTCTATGATATTGATGATATAGATAATTTGTATAAAGTTATATTTGTATATATGATACAAGACGCTATATTACCTAAAGAGCAAATCATTAAGAAACAAACATGGGAAATGATTAATGGTAAATGTATTCTTAATGAAGGTACTTATGACGGCACGGGCGCAGTAATAGAAACACCGTTCCAAGATTATAATACAGGATTAGATTTTATCCCGGTAATAATCATACAGAATGGCGGATTAACAGGCGAGACGGAAGGACGTTCAGACGTAGATTTATTATGGAGCAACCAAGATGCTTATAATAGATTGACGTCTGATGATATAGATGCACTTAGATTCCAGATGTTTGGGCAGAATGTCATAACGGATGCAAGCGAGGATTCAATTAAAAATATTGAAATAGCTCCAGGTGCAATGATAGATTTGCAAACAGACGCTGTTATGGATGGGAAACAGGCGACGGTGAGCAGATTGGAAAGTAGCTTTGGCTATAATGATAAGTACCAAGATACGGTGAATAGAATTAAAAATGATATGTATGATGCAATGTCAGTACCTAATATAGGGCTGGAGCAATTAAAAGGGCTTATGCAATCAGGTAAGAGCATGAAGGCGTTATATTGGGATATTATATCTGCATGCGAGGAAAGCTGGGGGGAATGGGGACCGGCATTAAATCAAATGGTAGATTATATCTTCAAAATGGTAGATGTATATAACCTTTATAACGCAAGAGATATCGTTAAATTTGATACTACTATGACAATAGAACATACATATCCGATACCGGAGGATGAAGCGGATCAGCAAAGGCTTGATTTGGAGAAAGTTGCTGCACAAGTTATGAGCAAAAAATCCTTCATAAAGAAATGGCAGGATGTGACAGACGTTGATGCAGAACTTGAGCAAATAATAACGGAAAGTGGCATGACGCAGGATAATTTCGTCCAGGCAGCAGCTAACGAATTAGGCGGCGGTACAAATGAATGACTATGAGTCATTAGTTATGGCAGCACGGAACAAAATGTTAAAGTTAACAATTGAGCAGCAAAAAGAGATAGCGAAAATTTACGAGGACTCCATAAAGGAATTAAGCGATAAGGCAGCAGCAGCAAAGGATAAATCATTAACGCAAAGATGGTATATGGACTATGCAAAAAACTTACAGAATGCAAGAGATAAACTTAATATATCACTAAGCGGAAAAATAAAAAATGCCATAAGACAAACAGGGAACTATGCAGTAGAGCCAGATGCGCAGATATTGAAAAATGCTTTTTATAAAATTGGTATAGATGTTGGCCCGCACTTCACAGATATGTTCTCGCAAGTGCCAGAAAATGTGTTGACTATCATGGAAAATGGAGATATATATAAAGATGATAAGGGGTTGAGCAATAGGATATGGAATATATCCAATGAGTATAAGCAAAATATTGATTATGTTATTAAAAAGGCTATTACAGAGCAAAAATCAGCATATGAATTAGCAAAAGACCTTGAGACATTTGTTAAACCGACGGCGCAAAGACCATGGAGCTGGGGAAATGTATATCCGAATATGCGGAATAAACAAATAGATTATAATGCTCAGAGGTTGGCAAGGACAAGTATTACTCATGGATTTAGGGAAGCACAGAATAAATCAGCAGAGATAAACCCATTTATTGAAGCCATGCACTGGGAGTTGTCATCACAGCATTACGAGAGACAAATCAAAAACTGGGGAGAAGATATATGTGATGAATATGCAAGACATGACGAAGGATTCGGGAAAGGCAATTTTAGGAAAGGTGAAGTGCCGGTTGGACACCCACAATGTTTATGCGTTACATATGCAATAATACCGCAGACGTATGATGAAATGGCAGATGAGTTAAGAGATTGGGCAGACGGTGAGAGTGATGATAAGCTTGATGAATGGTATAATAGATATAAGACATATTTGCAGACAATATAATTGATATTGACAAAGTTACGAAAAATGCAATTAATGAACGAATAAAATATTCATTTGACAGCAAAGGGAACTTTGATTATGCAAAGCATATGAGTTATATAAATACTTTAACAGATGCTGAACAGAGATATAATTATGTCATAGAAGTAAGCGATAAATTAATAGGAGATATGGTTAATGAGAATGTAGTAAATAATGCATTAGGCAAAATAGAATACAAAATAGAAGGAGACAGAATATCGGTTTTACCCAAAGATAGGCCTATTCATTTGGGAATAAATGAAGAGATATTGAAATACGTTAAACAATTTAATAATGCAAAAACAATTGGAGAACAAAGTGCGGCAGCGGATGGCTTAGCGGGTTTATATGAGACCATAAAAGACCCAATGTATAAAATACATGCATTAAGAGTATCGAATTTAATGGAAGATGAAATATACAATGGGATGATAAAAGGCAGGAAATTAGCATTTGCCAATTTTAAATTAGCAGAGTTTAACTTGACAGATGCGCAGAAAAAGAACTTAACAATTATCCCACCATATAAAATTAGAGCAAAAGCGTTAAATAATGCCTTAAATGAAGCAAACCAATGGCTGAATAAATATATAAATGGAAGGGATACACCGGTAAGAGGGATTAAATTAAATGTGTTATCAAAGGGCAGCAGAGCTTATGAGTCAGGAATATCTGATATTTACCTTCCAACGGATACAAGGACTAAAGATGCTATCCATGAATGTGGGCATGTCATACATGACGCAAATGTCGATATTAATGGATTTGTAAGGGTGTTTTTCAAAAAAAGGACGCAAGGAGAGAATTTAGAAAGAATATATGTAGGTAAAGATGAATTCGGATATAGGGATAAATTTTTTAACCACTATGTCGGGAAAGTATATGACTGGGAGAAAAACAATCCTAAAGGGACGGAAGTAGTAAGCATGGGATTGGCTGAAATGTTTGATGATCCAATTAGTTTTTATTTTTACGACAAAGAACATTTTAAGTTGATATATGCGATAATGGAGGGGATATATTGATAAAAGGCACAATTGATGGTTATAATTTTGAAATTGACTCTGGGAAAGTAATAAGTGATGATAAAGAATATAAGGCACTAATCGAGGAATTAAAAGGTATAGTTTTTAACCCAATAACCTATGAAACATATATGGCTAACATTAATAATGATATGGATGCATATTTACTTTTATGTGACCTTAAAAATAGGGTGAATATGGATATAAAAATCAATAAGGAAACAATTCCTATTTGGGATAATGAAGTAAATAAAACATACTAAACGCTGAAAGGCGTTTTTTTATTGGGAGAGCAAATATAAAAATATCCGGGAAAACTTCAATGGTCCGGCGATTGTCCTAAAAGTTATTGATTAAGGTGGTGCTATCGTGAACATACCAGATAAAATTAAGATAGGCTTTAAGGATTATGAAGTACAAAAGGTCAAAGGCAATGTAATAGATGATAAAGATATATGCTATGGAGTAATACATTATGATGATTGCTTTATAGAAATATCGACTATCTATAGTGACGACACACAAAAATGTGCTCTTATGCATGAGGTTATCCATGGTATTGATGATATTTTTGATATAGGGCTGGAGGAAAAACAGGTACAACAGCTGGCAAAAGGGTTATATGAAGTAATCAAAGATAACCCCGGTATTTTTAAAGAGTGAAGGAGGTGGTCCTGTCTAAGGAAGGCTAATCCCCTGCCAACCCTAAAAAAATAATTTGTCAATTATTTCGGTAAAGGCATGTAAAATCGTCAACCATAAGGCATAATTATATGTCTTATTTTTATGCCCTGGCACGGTTTAAAACTACCCGACGCGGTTTTAAAAGTTCCGTACAAAAACGCAAGCTATTGGTGGAGCCGACCACTATAAAAAGGTTAAATAGGGAGGAATAATATAATGGATTTAAAAGAATTATTAGGAGAAGAATTATACAATCAGTTAATGGCAAAATTGGGTGATAAAAAAATAGCAATAGTAAGTGATGGGAATTGGATACCAAAAGAAAAATTTGATACTACAAATGAGGAAAAGAAGCAATATAAACAGCAGGTAGAGAGCTTAAATAAGCAACTTGGAGAATTACAAAAAACCGTCAAGGATAACGAGGAAGCTGCAAATACTATAGAAGCACTAAAAAAGCAAATCACAGATAAGGAAACCGAATTGAATAATACAAGAAAGTTAAGTGCTATAAAACTTGAGGTATTGAAAGCTAATCCTAACGATGTAACGGATATTTTACCGCACTTAAAACAAGATGCAATCAATATTGCAGACGATGGTAAAATAACAGGGCTTGAAGAACAAATAAAGGGATTAAAAGAGAGTAAACCTTATTTGTTTAAAGAAGTACAGCCGACGGGCACAGGAGGAAGTTTGGGGAATGGTAGCAAAGGTAAAATACCACAACCGGCAGCAAGTTTAAAAGATGCTTTATCACAATTTTATAATAAAAAATAATAGGAGGAATGATTTAATATGCCAGTAACATTAGCGCAGGCAAAGGTAGGAATGGCGAATAAGGTAGACCAGCAGGTTATAGACGAATTTAGGAGGAGTTCATTATTATTAGACCAGTTAACATTTGATGATGCAGTTTCACCAGGGACAGGCGGAAGTACCTTGACTTATGGATATGTAAGATTAAAGACACCGGCAAAAGCAGGATTTAGGGATATAAATAATGAATATACTCCACAGGTGGCAGATAGGGAACCGCATACTGCTAATTTAAAGATTTTTGGCGGAGCATTTGATATTGATAGGGTAATTGCCGAAACAGCAGGAGCAGTAGATGAGGTTAATTTCCAGTTGCAGGAGAAAATAAAGGCTGCAAGCAATTTATTCCATTATACGGTTATAAATGGTGATAGTGCAGTAGACTCAAAAGCGTTTGACGGGCTTAATAAGGCTTTGACAGGAAGCTCTACAGAAATTGGCACGGCAACTTCTATAGACTTAAGCACAAGTGATAAACTTGACACAAATTACAAAGCATTTTTAGATGCACTTGATGATTTCCTTGCAGAGCTTGATGGCAGACCTTCATTTTTAGCAGGAAATTCAAAACTCATGACAAAAATAAAAGCTGTTGCGAGAAGGTCTGGTTATTTGACACCATCTGAGGATTCATTTGGGAGAAAAGTTGATACTTATGATGGAATTCCTTTATTAGACCTTGGCTATTATGTCGACGATTCAGGTCAGACAGTACCGACAGTACCAATTATTGATACACGTAAACCAGATGGCACCACTGTAGTAACAGGTCTTACCGATTTATATGCTATAAGACTTGGACTTGATGGTTTCCATGCTGCGACAGTTACAGGGAATAGAGTTATTAGAACATATTTACCTGATTTTACACAGCCTGGAGCAATAAAGAAAGGCGAAGTTGAGATGATTGCAGCTGTAGTCTTAAAATCGACAAGAGCGGCAGGAGTTCTTCGCAATATAAAAGTTAAATAGCAGAATGTAATCCAGTTGCTTTAGTAAATTAACCATGATATAATTATCTTAAGGAGGTTGTACCATGGTTAAAGCATTGGATTTAACAGGAGAAAAATTCAACAGGCTCACAGTAATTAAAAGGGTTAAAAATGACAAATGGGGTAGTGCTAGATGGCTATGCGAATGTGAATGTGGCAATGAAGCTATCGTAAGAACTAATGATTTAAGACGCGGACATACAAAATCTTGTGGGTGCTACAATATGGAGAAAGTAATAGAAAGATGTCCTGATACAAGTAGGCACATGCAATCTAACACAAAATTATATGCTTCGTGGGTATCAATGAAAGATAGATGCTACAATAAAAATAATAAAAGTTACCTTGATTATGGTGGAAGAGGAATAAAAATCTGTGATGAATGGCTTATACCTGATAATTTTTTCAATTGGGCTTTAAATAATGGTTATTCGGAAGAGTTGACAATTGACAGGGTAAATGTAAATGGTAATTATGAGCCAAATAACTGCAGATGGATATCTATGAAAAGGCAAATAAGGAATAGAAGGAATACTTTAAAAGTTGAATATCAAGGTAAATTTATTACGCTAGGAGAACTATCTGAAAAAACAAATATTCCTTATGCAACATTACATTGGAGATATAAACAAGGATTTTCTACTGATAGATTAGTAGAACCTGTTAATCCCCATAAGAAATATGAAAAGAGAAACATTAAAGTTAAATAGGGGGTACTATATATGGCTAAAATATATGCACCTAATGAAGAATATACCGGCTATTCGGCCGGTATATTCTTTAATAATGGGATTGGATATACAGACAATAAATGGCTTATAGAATGGTTTAAAGAACAGGGTTATACAATTAAGAAAGTAGAGGCGGTTAAAAATGTCAGACCTCGAAAATCTAAAAAATAATTTGCTTGAAGATAAATTCCCATATTTTACAGATATAGATTTGCAAAACTTATTAACTCAATTCAATACAGTGCAAGAAGCGAGTTACCAAGGGTGCCTTATAAAAGCGCAAGACGATAGCGTTAAGTTGGGACCTATTAATACAGCCTCAAACGAAAAATTCTGGGTTAGAAGGGCTAAACTATTCAGGACAAATATGACAGGTAATATGAAAAGAGCTGATGATGCTTGATAAATATTGAAAGAATAAAAAATCAAGTTCAAAGAGCTATCGATACTTTGCCAGTACAAATAAATCTCAAGAGATTGCATGTAATTGATGATGGCTATGGCGGTAAGATAACGAGTGAGATAAATGTTGCCACGTTTAACGGTTTTTTGGAAGATAATGCATTAAATCCGGCAATAACCATAAATGATGCAGGTACGATACAAACTATGAGGAATATAAATTTAACTGCGGTAATAAATGAGGGTTATACTATAGAAACGGGAGATTATTTTACAGTAAATGGGACTAAATATATAGTTCAATATATATCTAATCAATATAATATATTCTGGTTATGCAATTTAGAGGTAGAAAAATGAACGATATAAAAGGGAATATTGATTTGAATGGAGCAGCAAACAAAATAAAAGCAGCATTAAAATTATATGCTGATACTGCGGCAAAAAAACTTGAAGCCGAAGCAAAGAGTAACGCACCATGGACAGACAGAACAGGCCACGCAAGGCAAGGATTAAATGGTTCTTCGGGATGGGACGCAAACAAATTGAAAGTGGTATTAAGTGGTGGCATGGAATATAGCGTATACCTTGAGCTGGCGCATGAAAAGAAATATGCAATATTAGAGCCAACAATTCAAAAGAATGCAAAAGCGATATTAGAAGGATATCAAAAGTTGGTGAAAGATTAATGTGGCAGATTATATATGATAAGTTAAAATCATGGGATTTAAATCCATATGCGCCCGGGCAACATGAAGGACTATGTGAAAATAATTATTGCGTTATAAGAGAAGAAGAGCAATCGGGAATGATCGGTACGAATAAGGTTGGCTATAGATTAGTAGACTTTATTTTATTTGTACCGATTGCAAGCTATATTCAGGTTGAGCCCTATATAAACAGCATAAAGGCGGCAATGAAGGAATTACCGCAGTTAAAAAAGACAGGAAATGAAACACCTGTTATTGTAGATGATGAAATACAGGCCTATACAACATCAATTGAATATCAAATTTTAAAGAAATTATAATGGAGGTAATATTATGTCTGACATAACAGAATTTGCACTTGCAAATATTGCAAGAGTGGATATTACAACGGAAGAAACTACGCCGGTAAACTATACACTTATAAATGTAGCAAGTGAAGCAGATATCAAAGCGTATATTAGTGCCGGTGAAGAAAAATCATTAAGGGTTAAAAATGTCATTAAGGCTCAGAATAATACAGAAGATATTGTTATGGGTTATGATATTACATTAACGAGTGTAACTGCTCAGCCGGAATTGTTGGCGCTTATTGATGGCGGTATATGGGAAACAGCAACGAAAACTTATACTGCACCAGTTGTTGGGGTACCAGTCGAAAGAAAGAAATTTATACTTAAAATTTATACGGAAGATAAGGATATAAATGGCGATATAAAGGGATATGTAGAATTTGACTATTTACATTGTTCAGGAAAACCAGTCAATTATAATATTAAAGATGGAGACTTTTTCAGTGAGCAATTGGAGGCAAAATCAAGACCGGCAAGTGGTGAATCACCGGTAACATTTAAATATTTGACCGAACTCCCGGCATAATCACCGGGAGTCTTTATTTTGGAGGGATAATAATGGGAACTATTACTGAGCAATGGCATGGAAAAGCCATAAAGATAATTACAATACCGGGATTTGAATCTAATGAAACTATGACAGTAAAATTAAAAAGGCCTAACCTGCCGCAGATGGCAGCTCAAGGCAAAATACCTAATCCTTTATTGAGTGCTATAATGGACCGTATTCCAGGGGTACCCAAGGATCATAAAAGTAAGGATGATACACCTGCATTAACGAAAAGCGGCCAAGTACTTGAATTTTATTGTAAGGCTTCTATGGTAGAGCCTACTTATGAAGAAGTTCAGGATATTATAACAGATGACCAGATGTATGCAATAATGGATTGGTGCCTTACGGGGGTAGTACAGCTAAATTCCTTTCGTACAGACAAGGCGAATGGCACAAGTAATAATGATGGCAGAGCATTACCAGAAAAGGCCAAGTGAAATAATGGATATTGATGATCCTTATATAGCTTTCTGTTTTGATGAAGTAGCTTTTTTATTGCTAAATTATGCAACTGATGATAAAGGCCAGATAAATTGGAACAGGATCAGGTGGAAGGGCGAAAAGCAAAATAGCAATCAGGAATTCATCGACTTTATAAAAGATAAGTAGTAAAATATTGGTATAAATATAAGGGAGATGAATTAATCTTGAGTAAAAAATCAATTATTATAACGATTCTTATTGCATTTTTTACTTTTATTGCAGGATATTTTGTTGGTGATGCATCAGCAATAAGAAGAGTAAATAAAGCAATAGATAGTGTATCTGGTAAGGTACAAGATACAGAAGATAAGCCGGCATCAACACCATCAGAATTGTCTAAGGAAGTAAAAACTTATAACATTGGTGATATAATTAATATCAATAATCAATACACTGTTACTATTAATAAAGCATTTTTAACAAAAGACAGGAATGAATTTTCAGATCAAAAGGCATCAAAGGTTGCTGTGATTGAATATACTTATAAAAATTTGAACTGTGATAAGGGTATAGGGATATTCGATACGGATTTCAAAGTATATGATGAAAAGGGTAACGTACTTGAGACATATCCGGCAGGAGCAGAAAAGAATCCTCAGCAAATAGCAAAGGGGAAACAATGCACTGCTGAAATGGCATATGGATTCAATGAAGGCAATAAATTAGAACTCGATTTCTATGATAATATATTTAGTGGCAATTCCAGTGCAAAAATTATAGTTGATGTTAAGTAAAAAAACATAAGTAAAAAATATGGTATAATATTCCTCAGGGGGGGATGTTATATGAATATATTGATGATGATACCTGGTTTTAGGAGCGGAAAGTTATGGAAGAAAATTATAGCAATAGTATATTATGCTATAACAATCATCAGTCTTTTTTCTTTAGGCTTCGGCATTTTTTTAATTTTGTTTTCTTTACCCTTTTTAATTTTTTATACTATAGATTTAATTGGTAAAATTATACCAGCTAAGAAAGCATTACCCGTTGTTTTGGCAGGCATCATTCTAATGGTGATAGGTTTCAATATGCAAAGTCGTATAAATAATTCAAAGTCAGATAATAAAACTGCAGTATCTACACAGGAGGAAAATACAAAAACAGAAGGCATAAAAAATGAGAGTAATGAAACAAAGTTAACAACATCTGATTTGAAATTGCTGAAAGGATCATATAAAAATTTTGAAGAAGAGCAAAGGACCCAATTTGCAGAAATAGAAGAAAAATATGATAAATTATCTGAAAATGATAAAAATAAAATTAAAGATGATTTTGACAGATTATCTAAGGAACGCGATAAGCAAGTAGCTGAGTGGCAACAAGAGGAGAAGAAGAGAACAGTTAAAGGCACAGCTACTAATTTAGGCGCAGGAACTTTTACTGCTGGTAAGGATGTTCAGACTGGAACTTATGATGTAACGGCAACATCAGGATCAGGTAATTTTATTATTCATAGTGATGATGGCACATCAATAATTAACGAAGTTTTAGGAAGCCCAGGAGTAAATAAAGTGAGAGTAGTTTTGCCTGATAGCGCAAGAATACAAATATCCGGCATAAATAAAGTACATTTCACACCCGTTACAAGTGATTATGTAACCGATAAACAGCAGGTTATTTTGTATAGTAGATATTGGTTAGTAGGACAGGATATTGCTCCCGGCAGATATAAGGCATGTAATAATAAAAGTAGTTCATCAAATCTTATAGTTTATGATAGCTCAGGTATGTCAAAGACGAATGAAATAATATCTAATTCAAGTGATATTGGGGTAAAAGAAGTCACGTTTGATTTAGAAAATGATGACCTTATTACCATTGGGGGTTCGAACGGAATAACATTTATGCCACAATAATGGATTCAATTTAAGTAGTACTTACATTTGTAAGTACTTTTTTTATTACTATAAAGTGAGGTGAAAATATGGCTATAAACGCAGGGACAGTATATAGTGAACTCGTGCTTGACTCAAGCAAATATGACTCAGCTATTGATAAAGCAGCTAAAAAGATGAGCAATTTACAGAAGAAAATGGAGGAAATGGGCAAGAAGATATCTGACAGCGGGAAAAAGTTTTCAGATATGGGCGGCAAGTTGACTACTTTTGTCAGCGTCCCACTTGCAGGCATTGGTGTCGCAGCGACAAAGATGGCTATGGATGCCGTTGAGAGTGAAAATCTGTTTGAAGTTTCAATGGGGAGTATGGCAAATTCTGCAAGAGCATGGAGCGAAGAAGTATCAAAAGCTCTTGGATTAAATGCATATGAGGTGCGTGAAAATGTAGGTACATTCAATGTTATGCTTACATCAATGGGAGAGACAAAAGAGCAGGCATTGAGTATGTCCGAGGGTTTAACACAGCTTGCCTATGATATGGCATCCTTTTATAACTTAAAACCTGAAGAAGCTTTTGAGAAGCTTAAGGCCGGTATAAGCGGAGAAACAGAACCCTTAAAATCCCTTGGGATATTGATTAACGACACTGCGGTTGAAACATACGCTTTAACAAACGGTATTATAAAGCAGGTACCAGCACTTGATAAACATGGTAAAGTGGTAAAAGACTCTTCAGGAAAAATAAAAATGCAAAAAACCGAAATGACCGATGCACAAAAGGTTGCAGCAAGATACGGTCTTATTATGCAGGCTACAGCCAAGGCTCAGGGGGACCTGGGCAGGACCATGGATAGTCCAACAAATAAACTTAGGACAATGACAGAAAGAATTAAACAGGCCGGTATAGAATTCGGGCAGAAACTAATTCCGCTGGTTGACAAGGCTATGGATATGGCAAAACCTTTTATAGATAGGCTTAATAATATGTCTGATGCTGAGCAGGAGCATTTAATAAAGATTGCTGCAATAGTAGCTGCAGCAGGGCCAGCGATGACTATTATAGGAAAAGCAACAACGGGTATAGGCGGTATAATAAGCATGGCTGGTAAATTTAACGCTGCAATGACTGCTGTAACAACTGCTACCAAGGCAACCACAGCAGCGACTGCAGCAACAACGGCGGCTACGGGCGGTTTTAAAGCTGGATTGGCAGGACTATCAGGGCTAATTGGTCCTGGCGGATGGGTAATAGCTGGATTGACGGGAATTACTATTGCAGGGATAGCTCTTTATAATCATTTTAAAAAAGAGTCTATTCCACAGGTACAATTATTTGGCAAGGAAACATCAAAAACTACTGAGCAGGCAGTGGGAGCATTTTTAGATCTTAACGATAAAGCTACTAAAGCATTAGATCAGTTAAATTGGTCTGGACAAAAGGTTACTAAGGATATGGCAAATTCTATATCAAGTACTTTTGACGATATGGGGAAACAAATAATTGCTGGGCTTGAAAAACATAATTCAGAATCATATTCAAAAATGCAGACTTTTTTAAGTCAATCCAATGCACTTACTAAAGATGAAGAGACCAAAATACTTGCAGAAATGGTTAAGGGTAATAATCAAAAGCAACAAACTGTCGAAGGTTACCAGGCAAAAATAAAAGAAATATTGCAAACAGCTGCCAATGAGCATAGAGCATTAACGAAAAAAGAGCAACAAGATATAAATAAAATTCAGCAGGATATGGTTAATGTTGGCATACAGGCACTTTCACAATATGAAATTGAAAGCAAAGCTATTATGGATAGAATGAGAGTGCAAAATACAGTTATATCTGCAAGGCAAGCTGCTGATGTGGTGAAAAATAGTAATGATCAAAAGAATAAAGCTATCATGGCCGCAGAGGAACAATGCAATGCAGTTGTTCAGGAGATAGTTAGGCAAAGAGATGAAGCTCATAGTATTACATCGAGCCAGGCAGATAAGCTCATAGCTGATGCAATAAGGCAGAAAGATAAAACAGTTGAGCAAGCACAGCAAATGCATAATGGAGTTGTTAGTCAGGCTAAGGCCCAAGCGAGAGAGCATGTTAATGAAGTGAACTGGGAAACAGGGCAAGTAAAGACAAAATGGCAAAGACTTCTGGACTGGCTTGACACACATACTGCAACTTTAAAAGTCAGGCAAATACTAACTGGGAACTTTAGCTCAGGCAATTCTTACGGCGTCGGTGGTGGCAGCTTTGGTGGTTTTGCAGAGGGCACTGATGATGCGCCCGGTGGATGGAGCTGGGTTGGTGAAGAAGGCCCGGAATTGGTTTATCTTCCGCAGCATAGTAAAGTTATCCCTAATGATGATAGCGAATCTATTACCAAAAATGCACAAGAGCAGCCGCAACCGAATGTTACTGGTAATCTAACGGTAAATATAAACATCGATGGTAAACAAGCAGCGCAGGCGGTTATTCCATACCTTGATTTATTGATGGAAAAGAAACGCATAGCAACGAATAGGGCATTAGGGGTGATATAATATGGCTTTTATAATACCGCAGCAAATAGGCTATTTACATTTCACATACGACGGCATAGACAATGAGCAGTATTGTATAGTATCGAATGCAAAACGTGTTATGCTGCCGACAATTACGGACTATGCGGTACAGGTTCCCAAAAGACCGGGACAATACTATTATGGCGGGAACTACGGGGCGAGAGAAATAGACGTAGATATAAATATAGTTGGTGCCGATGAAACAGATTTGCAAGGCAAGATTCGCGCCATAGCCCAATGGCTTGACACCGGAGAGGATAAACCGCTAATATTCAGCGACGAACCAGATAAAGTTTATTATGCACATTTAAATGGGGCAACCGATATAACGCAGTTTATACGACTCGGACAAGGCACGCTTAAATTTATCTGCGATGACCCATTCGCATATAGTACACAGGATACGGTTATACAGGCTGTAAATGATATAGTGCAAATAACCAATAACGGGACAATGCCTGCATATCCAATAATAAAGGGAACAATTAGGGCGCCGGGCACATTTTATGCGGCAGTTATGGCGGACAAATACGTAATGCTGGGGCAGCCGCAAAGCGTAAACCAGGCGCCCATTAAGCCAGAGGAATTAGTTTTAGATGATGGATGCGGCGATTTGGCACCGTGGCAAACAGGCGGGGCAGTAGACGGTACAGATAGTATAGCTGGCAACGTGGCGGAATATGGCAATTACGCTTTTAATGTTGGCAGTTACGGGACCGGTAGTGGATGCCATGGACCAGCGATAAAGCGCAGCCTGGCAAACCCAATACAGGATTTTAAAGTCGATGTACTATGCCAAGTCAAAAACACCTACCAAGGCATGGGGAAGCTATCAATTATTTTGCTTGATGTAAATGGCAGCATAGTAGGACAACTGACCGTCGGCGACTATTGGGCGGCAGATGCAGAGAATACGGTTAGAGCAATGGCAGGGCGTACAGGCAGCGGTGTAAAATTTTTTGAAACGTATGGATTATGGCATGGATATTTTAACGGCTTTCAGGGCTTGATACGGCTGGAGCGTAAAGGCAATAGATGGCACTGCCTATTCAACGAAATGGATAATTACGAAGTTTTCGGAAGATTGAATTCAAGACGGGATGAGAAATACTGGATAGATACAAGCAATGCCTATAATGCACCAATAGCGCAAGTAGAAATTTATTTTGGTGCATACGCAAGTTATCCAACAATAATTGAACAGGTCGACGACATAAAAGTATATAAGTTAAACGATGTAAATGCAGACACGCAGCAGGCGCAAATATTCCAATCCGGTGATACGGTGGAAATTGATTGTGCAAAGGCATGCATAAGGAAAAACGGAGAAATACAGATGGATTTATTGGACTTAGGCAGTACATTTCTATCACTGCCGCCGGGAAATAGCGAAATAGATATTATCCCGCAAGGAATGGCGGACACAGAAGTTAGTTTCCAGCAGAGGTGGTTATAATGTTATTTATTTTTGACAAAAAAACACAGAAATTGAAGCAGGTACTAAATAATGATAGCCCAGAAGCAGTTCCATTTTGGAACGATGAGCATTACGAACGATTGAGTGATGGGTTACTAACTTATAAATTCGATACGGATGTAATAGCAGATATTCAGGGCAATGATTTGGTGGCATTGCAGGATTACGATGGAAATTACGTGCTATTTATTGCGACAGAAGTTAATGACGAGCATAATGGCCCAGCGATAAAGCATGTCAGCTGTGAAAATGCCGCAATGGAGCTTAATGGCAACATGATAAGACCCGAAAAGTTAAGCGGCATAACTGCCCAAGCCGCACTTGCAAACGTATTGCAAAACACCGAGTGGCAGGTTGGAATCGTAGAGTGGCTGGGCACGCAAGATGTAGAATTTAAGGATTATATTACTGTAATTGCAGCCGTGCAACAGATGGCAAAGCAATTTAGCGGGGAATTTAGGTATAGAGTAACGCTTCAGGGCGGCAGCATAACAGGAAAATATATAGACCTATTATTGCAGCGTGGAAGCGACACAGGCAAGCGTTTTGAGTATACAAAAGATATAAAGGATATACAGAGGATACAAAACACACAACAGGTTGTAACAAGCCTAATAGGATTAGGCAAGAGCGATGCAAACAATAATAAACTAACCTTTAAAAATGTTGTATGGAGTAGAGCTAACGGCAAACCAGCCGACAAACCCGCCGGGCAGGACTGGGTTGGCGACGATAACGCTCTTCAGGTATGGAGTAGGACCGGGCGTAACATAGAAGGTATATTCGAGGACAATAACCAAGACGACCCGTCAAGGTTACTGCAAGAAACATGGGATGCGCTGCAGGAAAGAAAAAACAGCGTATATTCGTATGTTTTGGATGTTGCATTGCTGGAGAAAGTTGCAGGATACGAACATGAGAAGGTAAGGCTTGGCGATAATGTAAGGGTAATTGATAGAACATTTAATCCCGCTTTATTCTTAAATGCTCGGGTGGTTGACTTGACGATATCCTATACAGACCCTGCCAAAAGCAAATGTACACTTGGCTATTTTTACCCTACGTTTATTCAAAAATATCAAATCATAGACCAGATTCAACAGAAAATTAGTCTGAATGAAGGCCTATGGAATTCCAATAAAACGGCATACTACATGAAACTGAATATTGCAGCAATAAATAAAGATGTAAACGGTATTTACACACCGAATAATTTTACTGCATCAGGTAAAACCCAAAAGGGAGACGCGCTGCCGGAGGATTACGCAGGCAGATTCATTATTTCCGAATCTACAGACGGAAACACGTATACAGAGAAATATAGAAGCGCTGCCGACGAAACAAACAAAATATACAATATTAATACCGCTAACTTACAAATAATTGATATAAAGTTTTACCAAGCAGGCGGATTTACAGCTCTGCTTGACGAACAAATCATACCGATAGTTTGCGATGGTGCGCAAGGACCACAAGGACCACAAGGACCTAAAGGTGATACAGGCCCACAAGGTGCAACTGGCCCACAAGGGCCTCCTGGCCCAATTTTGGACTGGGTGCAAAACTGGGATGGCACAAAAACGGTAATTAAAAATCAATCCATTGTAACACCGAAGATTTTTGCCGGTGTAAACGGCGGCACAGCGGCAAACCCAGTTTTGACAGGTGTTGCTATGGGCAGAGATGTTTTAGGCGGCACGAATAATGCTATAGGTATAGTTGCCTACAATAACAATATTGCCACGATACAGATTAAAACGGATGGAAGCGCCGTATTTGGCACGCAGACAGGAAAACAATTTATTGTTCATCCCGATGGTTCGGTTACAACGCCAAAGGTCAGCGCGGATGATATAGACGGTGGTACGCTTACACTAGGCGGCAGCAATAATACAAGCGGAATTGCAATAGTCAAAGATACAAATGGGAATAATGCTATTACTTTAGACAATACTGGAATGAGTATTTTATGCAGTAAGGCAGTCCCAGGCGGGGTTAAAGTGACAGACATAACAAGCGGAATTTTATTATTTGCAGCCAGTGGGGACGGTGTAAAATGTACAAGTCTTATGGCCAATAGCGGAATTACCGTCGGGGGGACTGGCATACAACACCCAGTAATAGATATGGATGAAGATGGCAATATAATAGCAAATGGCAAAGTAACCGCCAAAGGAGGATATACAAAGCTTGGCAGTATTCCGGCATTTACGTGGAGCGGCACAATCAATATGAATACCAGTGTATATATAACGCATAATTTAGGCTACAACCCAATTATTGCGACAAGCGGCACAGTTGGGAATGTACAATTAACGTTTGCGTATAGTAATAGCAACACATTAAGAGTTAATAATTACAATGTCAGCAGCAACAACTGGACAGGAACGATTTATTTTTGGTAGAAGGGAGGCATAAATATGGTAGGATTTGCTTTTGTGAGGAAAGATTGCGGCAACGTAGACTATATAATTTCGTGGGCCAATGTAACAGAATTGCCGGAGAACTACCCATACGATGCGAACACTTATACAGTAGTTAAAATCACGGACTATAAGGGCGACTTTCAAAATTACGAATGCTATAATTCCGCAGATAAGACCTTTAACAAGCGATTGACAATTACAACGGATAAAGCACGCACACTCGCAGGCGGTACAGTGAATATAACTATAACCTATCCCGATGCCGTAAACGAAACAGCACACTTGAGCATAGACGATACAATTGTACAGGATGTTTTAGCTGTAAACGGCAGCGCAAATATAAGCACGGGACTAACGGTTGTAGGATTTAACAAGATAACGGTAACAAGTACCACACATTACGGCACAAATTCCGCAAGTGTAGAAGTGCTAAGTTAAAAGGGGGCAGACGTTAAATGAATGAGGCAGTGTGCGATGAGCGGCATAAAAGGGTAAATGAACGGCTTGACAATCACGAAAGCAGGCTTAACAACCATTCAATGCGATTAGATAAACTTGAACAAAATAGCGTAGGCCTACAAAAAGATTTAAAGCATTTATGCGAGAACTTAAAAGCGCTCACATCTACAATGTGGTGGTTTATAGGAATCCTAATTACAAGTTTTATAGGGTTCTTTTTTTACGCAGTTCAAAGAGGATTATTTAAGTAGTAGAGGAGATGTAAAACAATGGGTTATATAGTAGACATAAGCAAATGGCAAGACCCGAGTAAAATAGACTATGATACTTTTTGTAAGCAGCTTGATATGGCAATAATACGTGTACAGTATGGCAGTTTGAAAATTGACCCGTGCTATACGCAACACATAGCGGAAATGCAGAAGCATAAAGTGCCATATGGAGTATATGCGTTTGTGCGCGGCATATCAATAGCAGATATGGCACAGGAGGCAAGGGACTTCTATTGTAGGGCAAAAGATTATAACCCCGCCTTTTATGCGTTGGACGTTGAGGAACAGAGCATGGAAGATATGCGCAGCGGCATAAATGCCTATATAGCTGAGCTAAGAAAATACACGGGGAATAAAAAGATTGGCATTTACGTGGCCCATAATCGCTATGAAATTTTTAATTTGGATCTCAGCAAAGCTGACTTTGTCTGGTTGCCGCACTATGGAGTTAATAATGGGCAGATAAGTTCTACACCAGCCTATTATTGCGACTTGCACCAATACACCAGCGTGGGACGTATAAGTGGGTATGAAGATAATTTAGATTTAGACAGGCTTATGAATGGCAGAACAATTGAATTTTTTACTGGCACAAAGGCTGCGCCAAAGCCAATAACACCGCCGCCTGCGCCAAAGCAACAACCCAAGCCTGCAGAGTCGACAACTCCAGATATATATATAGCGCAGGCAGGGGATACATTAAGCGGTATTGCCGCAAGGTTTAATATTTCAGGTGGCTATAAAACGCTTGCGGAAATAAATAATATCGCTAACCCGGATATAATTAAAGTAGGGCAGCATATAAGGCTCAAGGCAGCGTATAATCCGCCTGCGGATATAAATATATATTATACCGTTAAACCGGGCGACACGCTAAGTGGAATAGCGGCAAAATACCATGTTAACGGCGGCTATAAAGAGTTGGCAAGGATTAATCAAATACCCGACCCAAACAAAATTTATACAGGACAGAAAATAAAAATAGACAATATACCAGTACATGACACATCCGCACCAGCATTTTACACGGTAAGGGCAGGAGATGTATTAAGCCGTATAGCAGCACGCTATAAAACAACCGTGAATAATTTAATGAAGCTTAATTCAGATATCAAAGACCCGAACAAAATTTACATCGGGCAGAAAATAAAAATAAAATAAATGGAGGCATAATTATGCAGAAATATGTTTTAATAGCAATTTTAGTGGTGGCAGTAGTAGTATATCTTTATATTGTATACCGCAAGCAGGGCAAGGCGGCAGTATTGGCGACCATAAGGGAGGCAATATACAAGCTGATGCTAACAGCCGAGAAGAAATTCGGCAAAGAGGCAGGAGAGCAGAAGCTAAGTTTTGTATTGACTGCGTTATATGACTATATCGCACCCGATATAGTACGCAAGTTTATAAGTGACGAGGATTTAAAAAGTTATATACAAAAATTGTATGATGAATATTACGTAAAAGCAAAGGACTATTTGGATGATGGCAAAATAAATGGAAGCGCAACCGAATAGAAATAATAAAAGACCTCGGGCATAAACCCGGGGCTTTTTTATTTTTCCCTATCTAATATTTTTTAAGCCTATCTATATCTATTTTTCTGCCTCACTATGCGTCTAAAACAATATTTGAAGGTATAATATGTCTACCATATTGCGATTTGCCCTTTTAACGCTCATATAGGCCCATAGACGCATTATGGTAATATTTAGGGTAAATAAAAATATAGCAGCTTACTATTTTAAGTAAAACTGCTATTTTTTAATTTAAAGTGTTAAAAAAGAGGTTTCAATCCCTTATAGGTAATCTAACCTGTCTTAAGACATATTAATAAATTTTTCCATCCCTCATAGGTAGACTAAAAATGTCTTAAGACATATTGCATAACGCTATTCAGCAGATTAAAAGTTTTTAGTTGCTATATTTATAGTATACTACGCAAAATAAAAATGCAATAACTTTTTTAAAAAAGTCTTAAAATATTTTTACTTTTCAATGGGGACAGTTTGGGGACGGATTTCATATAAAATATTTTTTTATATTGTATATATGCAAATAATAGCTTAAAATATATGCATATATACAATAAATAGTATAAATTTAGTTGACATAAAGGAGATAAACAGTTTCCTAAACCGTGTGTCGGATGTTCGATTCATCTCAGGCGCACCAATATAAAGCCCTGAATGTCAACATATTCAGGGCTTTATATTTATATTCTTTAACGGCAGAGCAATTGTTACTCTACTATTTAACCTATTGCACCGGTTAAGCTTGATAATGGGGATCAAACCAAACCGGTACAACAAATTAAATTTAGCTGAAGGGCAAATATATATATTTTTTTGATAGAGAATAACACAAATATTACTTTTTTAACATATTCTTCAAAATAATATGATATAATTAGCCCTACATAGGGGGGAACAATATTGGAGAACAATCTGGAAGAAAGAACAGAACTTCTGAGGAACATTTTAAAAAAATTATTAACAAGCAAACTAATGACTGATCGTGAAGTAATAAAAGTCAGCAAAGAACTGGACAAGGTTATCAATGAATATTATTATGACAAAATAGTGTAATGTGGCTTGTCACCTTTATTAACTTTTATTTAGATAAGTTGTAAACATATAAAGCCGCAAATGTTTACAACTTATTTTTTATAAAAGCATAAAACTTTGCTGCCTAAAAATCGCGGCTTCCACATCGAAGATCTTAGGTCTTTGGCAGACTTTTGCTATATTTTTTTAAAAAAATTATATAAAAAATCAAACAGAATTACAGGAAGAAATATAAGTAATGATAGTCCTATGGAATAAATTAATCCTGAAATATTATTAAAAGAATTTTTAATTTTCATAAATAGTCCCCCCATAACCTGAATAATATTTCATGTATCTTTTTATATATTATAGACGTATAAATCACATATTTTGTTCTATGAAAACACAAATTTTTTAAGAAAAAATTAAACTATTTTATAAAAATGATAATAAGTGATTTTCTAAAGGATATTTCTACAAAAAAATATATGAATAAGTTATCCTGAATATTTATTGAAGGGAAATAAGTTATTTTCATAGAATAAAATATCTAAAGGGGATGACGACTTTGAATTTTATTATGTTTTTTATTTATATTGCATCGGCATATTTTACATATTATCATTCGCAGAAATATAAAAGCAATCCTTATATCTGGACGGCTGTGGGACTGTTGGTTCCTTATGCCGGGGCCGTTATATGCTATCTGGTTCACAGGAAAAAGAAAGTAGTGGATAAAAGGCCAAATTTATTTCCGCTGGGTTTTAGAAGAAGAAAACCATTGAATATGGTTATAGCTTTAATTGCGTATTTGCTGTTTTTTTCGACTGCGTATGCTATCTTTTCCGGCGGATCGACATATTCTTTGCTGCAAAAGCAGGATGATATTAAAGCAAGCAGCACTATAAAAAGTGAAGTAGACAGCGAAAATACGGATAAAACAGATATAGAAAAGACTCAAACTGGTAAAACAAGTTTGGATACTGTTAAACCGGAATCCGTGAATCGGAATAAAACAAACGGTAATATTAAAATAAGCTATATAAATGTGGGACAGGCAGACAGCATACTTATACAGCAGAATGGCAAAAATATGCTGATTGATGCCGGAAACAATGGCGATGCACAAACAATAGTAAATTATTTAAGGCAGCAGAATGTTTCCAAGCTGGATTATTTTATTATGACTCATCCCCATGAAGATCATATAGGAAGCGCGGATACCATAATAAAAACATTTGATACGGCCAAAGTTTATATGCCTGAGGTGACTACAAATACTAAAACTTTTAGTGATGTGATAAGTACAATAAAAAGTAAGGGATTAAAGATCACTAAACCGGTCTCCGGAAGCTCATTTAAACTTGGAGACGCAAACTGTATGATTTTATCCCCCAATAGAAGCAAATACGACGATTTAAACAACTATTCTATTGTCATAAAAATAGTATATGGATCCAATAAATTCATATTTGAGGGCGACGCTGAAAAAATTTCCGAGGATGAAATACTGGCAAGAGGATTCGACATATCGGCCGATGTCATAAAAATCGGGCATCATGGCTCCGATAGTTCAAGCAGCCGGGAATATATAAGCAAAGTAAAACCTAAATATGCGGTTATCTCTGTCGGGAAAGATAACGATTATGGCCATCCTTCAGCATCCGTAATGGAAAGGTTAAGGGCCATGGGCATTAAAGTATATAGAACTGATGAAAATGGAACTATTGTCTGCATGTCGGATGGTAAGAATATTACATTTAACTGTAGTCCGGGAAGTTATGCTGCCGCTTCAAAAGGAGGGGTAAGTGGCAGCGGGGTCCAGACTTCAAAGGCAAAATCTGCACCGCAGAGTTCAACAGGCCAGGACGACAGGATAGTTTATTATACTCCTGGCGGACACTCGTACCATTATGATAGAAATTGCTCAACGCTCAAAAGAAGCAAAACCGTAAAATTGGGTAAGCTTAAGGATGTTATAAAACTTGGGAAATCCGATCCCTGCAATATATGTGTAAAATAACAGCAATAATATATAGTAAGCAAAGGTGTATCCAAATATAAAAATATGCATCTGTAAAAGCAAGCAGGCCTACGGGGTTTGAACCTGAACTTGTTTTAATTACCATGATAAGTCGCTTACAAAGTTTGAGAGGTGCCGTATAATATGGATTGTATGAAGAGCGATGAAGATTTTATGAGGTTTGCACTGCTCGAGGCAGAAAAGGCGTCAAAAGAAGATGAAGTCCCTGTAGGGGCGGTTATAATAAAAGATGGCAAGGTTATCTCTTCAGCCCATAATGAAAGGGAGAACAGAATGGATCCTACCGCTCATGCTGAGATAATAGCAATAAAGAAGGCATCCGAAGCCATAGGCAACTGGAGGCTTACAGGCTGTGATTTATATGTTACAATAGAGCCGTGCCCGATGTGCGCGGGAGCGATAGTACAATCGAGGATCAGAAGACTGATATATGGCGCATCGGACTTAAAAGCAGGAGCATGCGGCTCTATAATGGATGTTATAAACAATGCCCACTTATGCCATAAAGTTGAAGTTCATAAGGGCATACTGGAAGATGAGTGCAGTATTATTATAAAAGACTATTTTAGAAATAAGAGAAAAAAGTAAAGTAATAACTGTATTGGAGGCCTGGCAGTAAAATGAACAATTATCTTACACAAGAGGCAATAGACAAGCTGAAAAAAGAGATAGAATACAGAAAAGTAGTACTTAGATATAAAATACTTGATGATGTTAAAGAAGCTCGCGCGCAAGGAGATTTAAGCGAGAACTTTGAGTATAAATCTGCAAAGAGGGAAAGGGGAAAAAATGAAAGCAGGATACGCTATCTTGAGAAGCTGATAAGAACTGCAAAAATAATAAAGGATACTACAGAAGATGATGAAGTCGGCCTGAATAAAACTGTTTCCATAAGATTTATAGAAGACAATGAGACGGAAAAGTTCTTTATTGTTACGGCAGTTGAGGTCGATCCGTTAAATAACAAGATCAGCATAGAATCACCTCTTGGTAAGGCTATATATAAACATAAAATAGGAGACGAAGTCAAAGTTAAGTCCGTCGATGGAGAATATACCGTAAGAATAGAGGATGTGAGCAAAGATACTTTTTAAATATAAGATATATGCACTCTGGTGCAGTAATCGCAGAAATAAGCCTGTTGATTTATGGCTTCGGATTTAGTATAATAATTAATGGCTTTCTATGGAGAGGTGTCCGAGAGGTCTATGGTGACGGTCTCGAAAACCGTTGTGCAGGGTAACCCGCACCGTGGGTTCGAATCCCACTCTCTCCGCCACGTCGTCGCGGACTTTGTATCGTTCGCGACGACTTTTTTCAAAAGTCATCATTGATAAACTCATTATGAGTGAATAACAGATTGTGTATTTTATTTATAAGTCTATACCATGAGGGTAGGGCAAATTGCTCTACCCTTTTTATTATGGTAGATTCATATGATCTTGAAAAAGCTTCAGTAAGAATTAATTTTATCAAAGGAGATAAAATGTAATAAATGTTCAAAAAAGTTTGAAAAAAAGGAGGAATTTTTCATTTAATATAGAATAACATTTAATATAAGAACAATGTATCCCAAAAATAAGGAGGAAGTTTTATGTTAAAGCAAAAGCTTAATGCTAGAATTTTGGCAGTCACTATGGTGTTATTAATATTAGCATCTACTCTGTTAGGATGTGGCAGAGGCAATATTTCAAAGACATCGACTACTGCTGACGAGCAAAAGCCGGTAACACTTAAGTTCTGGACAATCTCCTTGCAGCCGACATTTACAGATTTTTTCAATGGCTTGATTGCACAGTATCAAAAGGAACACAAAAATGTAACAATCCAATGGACTGATTTACCTTATGATGCTATTCAGAGCAAGTTGATTACATCTGCTGCAGGCGGAACTTCACCTGATGTTGTCAATTTGAATTCAAGCATGGCACTTATGCTTGCAGGAAAAAATGCCCTTGTAGACCTTAACAAGGAAGCAACGGATGCACAAAAGAGTATATATATACCTTCTCTTTATAATTCGACGAAACTCGGGAATTCCGTATATGCATTCCCCTGGTATGGTGCCCCCACAGTAATGATATATAACAAGGATTTATTCCAGAAGGCCGGAATACAAAATCCTCCTACAACATTTGATGAAATGTTCGATGTGGCGAAAACTATGAAGGACAAAACTGGAGCTTATTTGTATATACCTGGTAATATTACACAGATATTATTTGAAGAAGGGATACAATTAATAAATAACGATAAGACGAAGGCCACATTTAATATTCCTGAAACTCTGGCGCTGTTGCAAAAGTATAAAAAAGCAGTTGATGATGGCATATTGCCAAAGGATGGTTGGGGTGTATGGGACAAGATGTTGAAGCAGTTCTCGACTGGAAAGCTTGCAATTATTAATTCGGGAACACAATCGATCAAGAGGATAAAGGACGAAGCGCCGAACATATATAAGAATGTTGAGGTTACACAGCCCATGGTTGGTAAAGCGGGAATAAGCCTCAATCCTCTTATGAATATCGTAGTCCCTGCAGCCAGCAAGAACCACAAGAGTGCTATAGATTTTGCCAACTATATTACAAACGATGCGAATCAGCTTGCCTTTTGCAAAAAAGTAGCGATATTCCCGTCAACAAAAAAAGCTTCAGAGGATTCCTTCTTTAAATCCGATACAAGTACTATAGAAAAGAAAGCTATATCGATTGCTGCGGATGTACTTCCCAAAACGGCAGATTTTACCCTTGGTTTAGCGGAAGGAAGCAACATATTTACAGAAGTAAACAAGGTTTATGAGGCATCGATTCTTGGTAATACCGATCTGCAGCAAGCATTGAACAGCTCGGAGAAAAAGGTTAACGAAATACTTGCAAATAAGAAGGATTGATTAAAACCACAAATTTTGTGGGTAAGATTTTAGTTTATGCACTGTAATACTCCAATTTTACAGTGCATAAAACATAAAATGGTATCCAGTTTTTATAAAAACACTATTTCAATTTAAGTTAGGCGTTTATACTGGGTTGCTTACAAAGATCGCATATCTATGTCTTTAGGTAAAAGAGTATCCAATTTGTTGAAGATAAGGGAAAAGGGAGTATCATTATGACTTTTAGAAATAAGAAAATAAAGGATACAATGGTTGCATTTGCATTTATGGCACCAGCTTTAATACTTCTTATTGTTTTTCTATTTTATCCGATAATATATAGTTTGCCGCTTGCATTTTATGATTATTCAATAGTCGGTCAGACCAAATTCATAGGATGGGATAATTTTACAAGGGCACTCCATGACAATGAATTCTGGATTTCAATTAAAAATTCCGTTACGTTTGTTCTTGTCGTGCCGCCGATACAAATACTGTCTATTTTGCTTGCCATTCTTGTAAATAGAAAACTGCCGGGGATAAAATTTTTCAGGGCACTTTTCTATATACCTGTTGTAACTTCAATGATCGCCGTATCCATAATATGGGGTTTCCTTTTCGATCCGGATGGAATAATCAATGGTTTTATGATATCCCACGGATGGATAAATGAGCCTATTTACTATCTTCAAAATCCCAGTTTGGCTATGCCATCAATTATGTTTATAACATTATGGCAGGGGCTTGGATATTATATGATGCTCTACCTTGCAGGACTCCAATCGATACCTGCTGAGATAGAAGAAGCGGCATTGGTCGACGGGGCAAACAAATTTAAAACGTTTTTTAAAATTAAAATACCTTTGTTGAAACCATATGTATGGTTCTGCACATTCATTTCGCTGCTTTCTGCAGTCGGAGTATTCGATATAGTATTTGCCCTTACAAGCGGAGGGCCGAACAATGCCACGCTTGTTACTAATTATTACTCATATACCAAGGCATTTACCGATTTTAATTTTGGATATTCTGCTGCTATCGGATTGTTGCTTTCTATTGTAACAACGATATTAAGCATTGCAGTATTTATATATGGTAAAAGAGGGGGTATGACCTACAGTGACTAGAAATTTGAAAAGTAGAAGAAAAATAAAGAAAGTTATATCGGTTATATCCACTTATTTATTGTTGCTAATTATTGCGCTTATATGTGCCGGCCCATTCTTATGGCTTATAAATGCATCATTTAAGTCGGGACAGAACATATATGATATGAAGTTTTTCAACAATCCATCGCTGGTGAATTATATTGGTGTTATGAACTTTATGTCACTTCCACGATATTTTATGAATACCGTGATAATTACAGTTGGCTCGATTGTAATCGACGTCATATTCTCAGCATTGTGCGCATATCCACTTGCATGCATGGATTTCTATGGCAAGGATATTGTCTTTGGAGCATTGATAAGTACAATGATTTTGCCATGTGCTGCTGGGTTGGTGGTCAATTATATCACTATAGTGAAACTGCATCTTTTAAACACATTTTTGGGAGTAATACTGCCGTCAGGAGTATCTGTCTTCAGTATAATATTGCTCAGGCAATCATATCTTGTGATACCCAAAGAATTGACGGATGCTGCAAAAATAGACGGCGCATCGGAGATCATGATCTGGTACAAGATCATGCTTCCTGAAATAAAACCATCAATTTCTACAATTATTATATTTGATTTCATAGGCAAGTGGAACTCATTCCTGTGGCCGATAATAATACTCCAGGATCCAAAAAAATATCCGCTGGCAACTGCGCTCAAATATTTAAACGGGCAGTTCAACTATAAATTTGGGTATATAGCTGCCGGCACTGTTATATCAATAATTCCGGTAATAATCATATTCCTCACGTTCCAGAAATACTATATCAGCGCGATTTCAGGGGCAATAAAAGGTTAAGAAGAAAATACCAGATCATTATAGAATAATTGGAGACGATATATGTGAAAAAGATATTATATTTACCCCTTGATGAAAGGCCGTGTAACTATAATTTTCCCCAAATCCTTGCATCTGCCACTGAATACGAGATGATTAAGCCTCCCCGGGATATACTGGGGAATAAAAAACTCCCGGCAGATACGGCGAAAATCAGGAAATGGCTGCTGGAAAACGTTAGGGATGTATCTGGAGCTATAATATCCGTTGATATGCTGGTATATGGCGGAATTGTCCCTTCCAGACTGCATGGATACAGTATAAGCGATTGTATTGACCGACTTAGCATATTGAGGGAGTTGAAAGGGTTAAACCCCAATCTTAAGATATTCGCGTTTAATCTGATAATGCGTTGCCCACAATACTCCAGTGCTGATGAAGAGCCTGACTACTATGAAGATTATGGACGTGAGATATTCAGGACAGGATATATAAACCACAGGATAGCCTTGGGTAAAGCAGACAGAAATGAAATTGAAGAACTTAAGGGGATAAAAGATAAGCTGCCCGATAGTATACTAAAGGATTATACAGACAGGAGAAATGTAAACAGGGAGGTTAACAGGAGAGCAATCGATTATGTAAAAAAGGATATTATCGACTTTCTTGTGATTCCACAGGATGATTCATCGCCATATGGATTTACTGCAATTGACCAGCAATATGTCAGGAAATATATATCTCAAAATCGCCTGAATCTTAAAATATATATGTATCCCGGCGCCGATGAAGTGGGATGCACTCTCCTTGCCAGGATGATCAACGAAGACAAGGCTGTCAGGCCGTTAGTATATACTAGGTTTTCCGGCACTAAGGGGCCTTTTGTGAATCCACTATTTGAAGATAGGATCTTATTTGAGAGTATAAAATACCAGATAATATGTGCGGGTGGAATATTGTGCAGCAGCCTGCCGGAAGCTGATATCATACTTATGGTAAATACTCCAGGTGAGACGATGGGGGAGGCTTTGTCCTATGCAGGAGGGAGCGGGATTTATGATGTCGAAAAGAATATACCTGAATTTATTGAATATATGGATTATGTTGTAAACACCGTTAAAAAACCCTGCGTTGTGGCCGATACGGCATATGCCAATGGAGCAGACCTTGAACTTATTGAGATGATGAGGCAAAAAAAGCTTTTATATAAACTTGCTGCATATGCGGGGTGGAATACAAGTTCCAATACTCTTGGAACTTGTATATCACAGGGTATGTTGTACAAAATTTATGGAAACAGCAAGAAACATCTGGATTTTCTTGCGTTGAGGTATGTAGAGGATGCAGGTTATTGTAGCTTTGTAAGACAGTTGGTCACCAAAGAAAAACTTCCATCGATGGGGTACAATTACTTTAAGGTAGACGGTAAGAGAGGGAAGGTATCACATATGGTAAAAGCCGAGCTCGAAAAATTTGTTGGTGATAGGCTTGAATATGACAACTATAGTATAAATATTAACGATTGTTATATGCCGTGGAACAGGATGTTTGAGGTGGGGCTTGAAGTTCAACTGGTGCAGGAAGGCAAATAAACGGGGAGGATATTAGTTTATATGGGCAATATAATATGTTTTGATATCGGAGGCACATATATTAAATATGCTGCAGTGACTAATACAGGAGATATACTATTTAAGGATAAAATTGCTTCGCCTTGCGAGGACTGTAGGATAAATATACCAAAGGTATTGTCTTCTAAAATATTAAAGCTTAAGGATAAGTATGATTTAAGCAGCGTAGGCATCAGTACGGCCGGACAGGTAGATAGCGAAAACGGAATAGTTGTATCAGCATGTGACAATCTTCCGGATTATAGTGGGGCAAGATTATCGATGGATATTGGAAATATGACAGGACTCAAAGTATATGTGGAAAATGATGCAAATGCTGCTGCATTAGGTGAGATGTGGAAAGGAGCCGCAAAGGGAGTTCAGACTTTTGTATGCATAACCATAGGCACCGGTATAGGCGGAGCAATTATAATAGACGGAAAGCTATATAAGGGAATAAAAGGTGGCGCCGGAGAAATAGGGCATATGATAATAAATGAAAATGGAGAGCCATGTACGTGCGGTTCACGTGGGTGCTTTGAGAGATATGCATCCACCCAGGCCTTCGTAAGAAGATATATTTGTCAATCTCAAAAGAATGGTCATACTGTTGATCATATAGATGGGGAAGAAATTATGAAGAGAGTTCGCGAAGGTCAGAAACTTGCAATCAGTGTTTATGATGAATTTTTAAATCATCTGGTTTCAGGGCTTGTAAGCCTTACTTATCTGCTGGATCCTGGGCTTATAGTAATAGGCGGCGGGATTTCTGCCCAAGGCCGGCCTTTTTTTGATGAAATTGAAAGGCGATTTAAACAAAGAGTAATGCCTTCATATTTCGAGCACACCAGAATTGTACAGGCAGTCCTTGAAAATGATGCGGGTATCTATGGCGCATGCTATGTAGCTCTACACAGGTAGTGGGTGTATAAAGATTAAGAATATGTACCCCAGGTGATTGTTCCCTTGATATTAATTTTGCATTATTGCTGTGAAAATATTTTACGAGACATGTGGTTAGTGCGATAAAGGGCTAATATTAATATTTAAAATAATGGAGGAATTAAAATGGTAGGTAAACGTGTTTTTTTATTTTTGATTGCATTGGTACTCACTTTTTCGACTACTCCAGGTATGAAGCTCTATGCAGAAGAATTGCCATCTGCGGCACAAGATCCATTTGTACAACTGGAGAATGGGAGCATATATCCCGTAGTGGTAAATCAGGCCAGGGAAGAAGATAAGCTCTCTGTTTGCACAAGTGAGTACGGAGAAAATACAGATTCCTTTTATAATGATACATCAGAGGCAATCATTGTCAATAATGTTGTTTTAGAGAAAAACAGTTATGGAGACAATGGGACTTACATTCCCAAAAACGGTGCTGTGCTTTCAGGAACCGGCATTGCCAAAGAGATAGTAAACACATTGAAGATCGGACAGAGAGTTGAATTGAAGAATATAAATTTAAAAATTCTTCCTGAAAAATATTTTCTTGTAAATAATATGACTGTTTCCATTACGGGTGTCAACACTGTAAGGGGGGCCGGGGCAGTTATTGCATATACTCCTGAGTACGGGACTTCAACAAAGACAAACGAATGGGGCATGGAGATTACAGCAGTAGATGGAAAAGTAGTGCATATCACTCCTGATGCCACTACAGGGAATACGCAAATTCCCGATAATGGGGTTGTAATATCAGTTCAAAGTGGGTACCGCGATATTAAAAAATTGATTAGCAGTGTTAGAGTCGGGGATTCCATCGAAGTGGTTTTGGATAATTTATATATATACAATGCATATGAGATACCATATGATGCTTTTAATCCTAAAACCAAGGAAGATAATCCCGAGGGATGGGATGATAGTAAAAACGAACCGTATCCGGGATTCAGAGGAGCAAATCAGTCAATAGTTTACGATAGTACATATGGTGAAACGACGGGAACGAACCAATGGGGATATGAAGTTTCAGTAAACTCGGATGGGAAAATATTCAAAGCCGGAGGAAACAATTCTCCTATTCCTGATGGAGGACTCGTCATATCGACTCATGGAACAAAATCGTCCATAGTGGCCAACAATGATTTGATCGGTGCGACCGTAGTCGTCAACAAAGCCGAAAAGAAGGTAGTAATTCTGCATACACCGGATTCTTTCCTGACAAAAATGGAGTTTAAAGCAGAAGAAGTCCGCAAAAGGATAGAAGAAGAGAAAAAACTGTTTTTGGATGTTCCCTATAACGCTGTACAGGATAAGCTGGCATCTATACAAGCAAGATATTCGGAGGCAAAGCGCCTGTATGGTTGTTACTTAATGAGGGATGCGATTGCAAAGTCGAAGGAGCTTGAGCAAATGATAGAGGAAGTGTATTTTATGAATTCCGAATCCAGGACTGTTGAAACGAGGGGTGTATGGATCAGACCATTTGAAACTAGTGAACAAGAAGTGGATGATGTTTTGCAAAGACTGCATGCCATGAATATCAATACCGTTTATCTGGAAACATGGTTTAACGGTTATACAGCTTTTAAGACCGAAAACAAGCTAACCTGCTTGAATCCCATATATAATGGATTCGATGTATTGAAAGCTTATGTAGATTTAGCTAAAAAGTATGATATAAAAATATATGCATGGGTGGAAAACTTTTTCGCCGGCGTCAATGGCGAAGGCCCTGTTATAGAGAAAAAACCGGAATGGGCACTTATCAGCCGGTTTGGAAATAATGCCAATTATATACCTGATTACAATGCCTATTTTAATTATATCAATCCGGCACTTCCGGAGGTAAGGGATTTTCTATCCGATTTGTATAAGGAACTGGTTAAGAAATATAAAATCGACGGAATACAGTTGGATTATATTCGTTATCCTGCGCCAAATAGTGCAAAAGATGGGATTCCGGATGATTTTGGATATGATGAGTATACAAGGCAGTTATATATGAAATCGAAAGGCAGCAGTATCGATCCTATCAACATTACACCCCAGCATGAATTATGGGCGGATTGGTGCAAATTCAGAGCAGATTTTATTAATACTTTTGTATATCGCGTTACGTCAGAGGTAAAATCCATAAGGCCGGAAGTCCTTGTAAGCGCTGATGTGGGAGCACAATACGACAGCGGACCGACTGAAAAGATGCAGGAACCAAAGGATTGGGTTGGCAGGGGATATATAGATGAACTATTGCCGATGATCTATACAAATGACTTGGAGAAGCTGAAACATGACACAGTTGAAACTAAAAAATTCGCATATGGCAAGACTCACATGGTTATAGGTCTTGGAGCCGAGAACATCGCCAAAGGCGGTATTTTATCCGAAGAGGTAAAGGCTGTAAGAGAACTTGGGGCTTCAGGTGCTGCTGTTTTTGAATATAGAAGAATGATTGGGAATGGTTTTGACGATGAGCTCCATAAGGGAGTGTACCAGAAAAAGGCCGTGGTCTCAACAACAGACCCCAAAGATGTACTTGAGAAAGTATTTAGTGAAATAGAGCGAAAAATAGAAACGATTTATGTGCCTTTTGGAGGAATGCCCATAAAGTCAGCTTCAAATTATAAAAAATGTCTGGAACATATTTCTAAGGAGTATTCCAATAAAACATTTAAAGTAAATATTATAATTAAATGTAAATCGGATTTGGAAAAACTGCTTCGAAAAATCGACGGCGATTCCAAAATAGCACAGGAAGTTAAAAATAGGATGATTGATGATATTAATATATGTACTAATGTACTCGATATTTATCAGTCAAAAACCAATTTCATGGCAAACCATAAGGCGGATTATTTTACATTAGAAGTACCTCAAGGGAATGTTGCAGCAGGTGATACATTGCAAGTGAAAGTAAAGACCGCGTTTATTGAGAACGATCACCAAGCCGTCATGTATCTTGACCCCACGCAATATACAATAAAGAGCAGCAATCCTGAGGTGGTTAAGGCAGGGCCGGGAAGTATTACTATATTGAAGGAGAACTGCAATGCTGCATTGACTGTTACCGTCAATAAAAAATTCAGGCTTAACATCAAACCGGGAGCGGACATTAAGGCAAAAATATTATTGATAGGGAATGAAATAAAAGTTAAATAAAAAATTGCTACGGGTACCAATAAAAAAGCATTTTTTAACTTACTTCAATTCGTAATATGAGCTTATGTTATTTTGAACACTCATTCGCCAGATTCAA
>JASEJN010000012.1 GCA_030016385.1 Clostridiales bacterium
TGAGGTATACCAACTTTGACGGACACAGCTTCGTGATTATATAATAAAATCATGGAGGGGGACAGAAAATGGGAAGTAATAAGCAAAAGAGATACGATGAAGAATTTAAAGCAAGTGCCGTTAAAATGATAACCGAAAAGGGTAGAAAAATAAGTGAAGTTGCCAGGAGTTTAGATGTATCTGAGCCAGCATTAAGAAGGTGGCTAAATGCAGCTAAAGAGCCTGCTGACAATGAAGATTCAAGGATCAAGGAACTAGAGCAAGAAATTAGGAAGCTAAAAAATGAAAATGATGATCTAAAGGATACGGTAGACGTCCTAAAAAAATCAATCGCCATTTTTGTATAGATACAGAAAAAGTGCCTGTTAATGAAAAATACGAATGCATAGAGGCTAATAGTTCCGAGTGTTCTGTTGAGAAAATGTGCGAGATATTAAATGTATCTCGGAGTGGGTATTACAGCTGGGTCAAAAGGCCAGAATCCAATCGTAATATCAAAAATAAGCGCATTCTTGAAATACTTGAAAAAGCTCATAAAAAGGATGCAATGGCTGGCCTTGATTCATTGTGGCATGATGTATTAGAAAAAATACAATGCTGCAGGGGTACGGTTTACCGTATTATGAAAGAAAATGGAATCAGGTCAAAGCGCAAGCCAAAATGGAAGCAAACAACAAATTCTAAACATGATTTACCTATAGCTCCTAATTTATTAAACCAGAATTTTGATATTAAAACCCCAAATACAGTATGGGTTGGGGATATTACATATAATTGGACTGAAGAAGGCTGGCTATACACAGCCATAGTAAAGGATTTATGCACCAAAGATATTGTTGGTTATGCAATGAGCGACCATATAACCAAAGAATTAGCAATAAAAGCAATGGAAATGGCAATAAAACTTGAAAATCCGGGGCCAGGATTAATATACCATTCAGACCGAGGAAGTCAATATTGCTCAAATGATTATCAGTCATTACTCAAAAGCAATGGGATCATCCCTAGCATGAGTCGTAAAGGGAATCCATATGACAATGCAGTAGCTGAAAATTTCTTTAGCAACATGAAATGTGAATGCACTAACTTTTATCATTTTAAAACAAGAGCAGAGGCAAAGCAAGTTATATTTGAGTACATAGAAGTATATTATAATCGCCAGAGAAGACATTCTGGATGCGGTTGGCTTCCGCCAAAGAAGTACAAGCATATGCTATTACTATCTGCAAAAGAAGCTGCATAAAACTGTTTTGAACTATATCAAAAGTAGTTTTGAATATAGTCTGGTTAATGCAATTATGCCATGTTAAATTTTTACATAATATCAAATAATATCAACCGTATTGAAATCATATGAAATCAAGAGATATTATCACGAAACCGTGTCTATTTTACGCGGAAGGGCTGCAGTCACTTTATTATCACGAAATTCGAGCAGCCCGTGAATATTCCGATCAGGTGAAATGATTGCCGGAACGCAATCGTTGCTATCCATCCACGTGTCATTCTGAATTTTTTCAAGTGAGCCATAATATCTCAACCAGGTTCCCTGCCGAGTGATTCCAATCAATATGGTTTCATACTTATTTGGATTTAGGTTTGTTATTACAGAATAGGCGGATTGGAGAGAAACCTCATACTCTGTAGAACATCCGCCGAATAAAACGGCAACTCTTTTTCTTTTCATACGTTCACCCCTTTTCTTCTGCGATAGAGTCTCTTCCGGAATCAAATACCCAATTTCACATACATCTGTATAAAGAATATTTTCTGAGATAACTTGTTCAGATTTAATGTCTACCTTTTGCTGACAGACAGAAACCTGTTCAAAGGTTTTACCTCCTTTTTTGAAAAAACTTTTGTCACGATTAATAACCTCGTAACGTTGTCCTACAGCCTTATCCACAAAAATACGGCCATAAACATAATCTCCATCGATGGATATTTCAACTTGGAAGGTAAAACCAGTGTTGTTTTTGACCTTTAGATCCAGCCACCCTTCGTTGACTGTAGCGTCTACACCATCCGGCTCATCCTCATCAGGGGAAGGAAAATCCTTAATCTGATGAGGATGCCGTTCTACAATAGTGAGGGGGGTATGCAGGAACAGCCAGAATAGCAAATTGCTGAGATGACACAAACCGCCTCCCGGAACCGTGACCAATTCGCCATTCACCACACACAGACCGTCCTTGTACCGTTCATCTTTCTCGGCATATCTCACGAGCTGCCAGAATGAAAATGTTTCACCAGGGCGGATCAATATGCCGTTTACAGGCTCTGCGGCAAGGCGTAAATTAAACACCTTGTTTTCCTGATATTTCATGTCAAAACCTGTGTTTTCATTTAAAAGCATTGATTTGGCTTCATATATGCAAAAAGGCAGAATCTTCGAATCCTTTGTTTTCGCATAGCGATTTTGGTCAAAGTACATCTTGGCATAGAAGATTATTTTTCTTTGTGCCCTGCGGACCGGCAGTAAGAATGGAAACAATTGAGTAATTCTTTTTCTTCTCATATTCAGGACCCCCTTTCAGTAATATAAAAACCTGTCCGATTCGATAATTCCATCTTATCGAAATCAGACAGGCGGTATTGGAATTTCAGCTTATCAAAATCTTAAGAAGTGCTTACGAAGTATTTATTCTTTTCTTAAACTGTTGTACACTGCCAATGCATCGGGTGCTTATTCGCAGTCGGATAAATTTTATCTTCACTATTTCTCTGCATTAAAATAGCATGATCCTTTAATTCGTACCATAAAAAACAACCCCTTATTCTGTGCTGATATTATTCAGCCACAGAGCAAGGAGCAATATTAGAATTCCAGATTATAGACTTCTTAAAATTTTCTTATTTTCCAACAAAATTGGATATATTACTATAAAGGCTTACGTCAGCTTTGAGCTTAGGATGCCTTATTTACAAGGGCATTACTGTGAAGTCCGCTGAATTTACGGCACATTCAAATGTGGTGGAGACGAAGAGGCTCGAACTCTCGACCCCCACAATGCCATTGTGGTGCTCTCCCAAACTGAGCTACGTCCCCACATTTAGTGCTATAAAAACAAATGGTGGGGCGTACAGGACTCGAACCTGTGACTTTCACCACGTCAAGATGACACTCTGCCAGCTGAGTTAACGCCCCATAAAACTTTTCCGATAATCAAGCATATTTACGAAAAGTACAAATTATTTATATAAATATTTTATACAAAATCATGATAAAAAGCAATATATAAAAACAGGTAAAATTCGATTCGTAATATGAGCTCTATGTTATTTTGAACACTCATTCGTCGCTCAAAATAACATAATCCTATTTATGCCTGATTTCAAATTGCGAATTGGAGAGCAGGTAAAATTCGCCTCTACAACACATAGTTTTTTAAAGTATGATAATAATATTTATTGATAATATAAATGTTACCGGATAGGATGGTGAAGATCATGGCTAAAAAAAAATCCAAACGCAACATTTCGAAGCCTGTAGAAAAGCACGAAACAGCAGCATGGGCTGATATAGAAAAAGTAAAACCCGTCACAAATGTTTCCATGCCGAGTGAATCGAGCGTAAGGGACGCTAAAGATCACGTAGATTCAAACGAAAAGTAGGCGATAGCAAAAAAGCCGGAAAATGATGAATTCATTCTCAGGCTTTTTGTTTTAAAAAAGCTATCTATTCAATTCTCGATAGTTTATATTGTCTCTTACTTCCGTTCTGAAAGTTCCTTGTATTTTTCATATCTTTCCTTTGCATTATTCTCTGCAAGATTATACATCTCTTCCGCCCTGTCGGGGAACAGTTTCATGAGAGATGTATATCTTACCTCGCCGTTTAAGAAATCTCTAAAAGGAGCTTTTGGTTCTTTCGAGTCGAGTATAAACGGATTTTTGCCTTCCCTCTTTAGCTCCGGGTTATATCTGTAAAGCTGCCAGTATCCTGTTTCCACAGCCTTTTTCTCTTCCATTATGCTTGTTCCCATGCCGCTTCTTATGCCGTGGTTTATGCATGGAGAATAAGCAATTATAAGCGATGGCCCATGATACCCTTCAGCTTCCGAAATCGCCCTTATGGTCTGGGCCATATTGGCGCCAATGGCTATCTGAGCGACATATACATAGCCATAGCTCATCGCCATAAGCCCTAAATCCTTTTTCTTGGACTTCTTTCCCGCCGATGCAAATTTCGCTACTGCGGCTGTCGGCGTAGCCTTTGATGATTGGCCGCCTGTATTGGAATAAACTTCCGTATCCATCACAAGTATATTCACATCGTCGCCCGATGCCATAACATGGTCCAGTCCGCCATAACCTATATCATACGCCCAGCCGTCCCCGCCGAGCATCCACTGTGATTTTTTAATAAGATATTGTTTTTTTTCAAGTATTTCCTTGATAATCTTATTTCCCGAATAATTGTGTCCTTTCAATGCATCCAAGATCTTCTGTGCAGCCGATTTTGATAATGCGGCATCATCCATTCCGGACAGCCATTCCCTGAATGCATCCTTTATCATGTCATTAAACGACGCCTGTTGTATCCCTTCTCTCATGAGATCTGCCAGCCTCTCCCTCATCTGCCTTACGCCGAGAAACATACCATACCCGTATTCGGCATTGTCTTCAAATAGCGAATTCCCCCATGCCGGCCCCTTCCCCTGGGCATTCACGGTGTAAGGTATCGAAGGGGCACTTGCGCTGTATATAGATGAGCATCCGGTGGCGTTTGCAATCATCATACGTTCTCCAAAAAGCTGCGTCAAAAGCCTTACATATGGAGTTTCGCCGCATCCCGGGCAAGCACCGTTAAACTCAAATAATGGTTTTACAAACTGGCTGCCCTTTAAAGTATTTCTGTCCATCAAATCCTCCTTGGATTTCACGGTTACGGCATATTCCCAATTTTCAGCCTGCGCTTCGATCTGCTGCTCCGCCGGTCTCATTATCAAGGCTTTACCCGGCGCAGGACATATATCGGCGCAATTTCCGCAGCCTGTGCAGTCTAAAGGGCTCACCTGTATCCTGAACGCAAGACTTTCAAGCCCCTTGCCCGTGGCATTTTTTGCTAAAAATGTTGCAGGAGCATTTTTCATTTCTTCTTCATCCATCAGGAATGGCCTTATGGTGGCATGAGGGCATATATACGAACACTGGTTGCACTGTATGCACTTATCGATCTGCCATTCGGGGATCATGATGGCAATTCCGCGCTTTTCATATGCTGCTGTTCCGAGGGGAAATCTTCCATCCTCCATACCCTTAAATGCGCCGACGGGAAGATCGTCTCCCTCCATTTTTGCCATAGGTTTCTGTATCTTCCGGACAAACTCAGGTTCATCCTCCGGTACATTAACCTTGCTTTCCGCCTTGGTCCATGTGTATGGCACATTAACCTTTACCAAGGCATTCAAGCCCTGGTCAACGGCCATTTTATTCATGTTGACGATTTTCTCTCCCTTTCTTCCGTAAAGCTCCTCAATGGATTCCTTAAGATATTTTACCGCATCGTCAACAGGTATTATATTGGCAAGTTTAAAGAAAGCCGCCTGCATTATCATGTTTATTCTGTTGCCGAGGCCGATCTGCCCCGCAATACCTATCGCGTCTATAATATAGAAGTCTATATTGTTAAGCGCAATATATCTTTTTATCGATGCAGGCAGTTTGCCGTCAAGCTCTTCTGCCTTCCACGGACAATTGAGCACAAATTTCCCGTTCTTTTTAAGACCCTTCAATATGTCGTAATTGTATATGAAAGATTTGTTATGGCATGCTATATAATCCGCATTATGGACAAGATAAGAGGACCTTATGGGATTTTTGCCAAACCTCAAGTGAGAGACCGTCGTTCCTCCCGATTTTTTGCTGTCATATGAGAAATATCCCTGAGCATATAAATTTGTTTTGTCTCCGATGATTTTTATCGCCGATTTATTGGCCCCGACAGTTCCGTCCGAGCCGAGCCCCCAGAATTTGCAGCTTATAGTCCCCTGAGGCGCGGTATCTATCATTTCCCCTTCTTTTAAAGATGTTTTCGATATATCATCATTTATACCGATTGTAAATCCATTTTTAGGGTACACCTGTTTTAAATTGTCAAACACAGATATTATATGCGACGGTCTTGTATCCTTTGAACCCAGGCCATACCTTCCGCCGACTATCACAGGCTTCATACCGCTATTATACAGAGTTTCCACCACATCGAGGTATAAAGGTTCGCCCGATGCCCCTGGCTCCTTGGTCCTGTCAAGTACGGCTATTTTTTTAACGGTCCTTGGCAATACATCCATAAAATATTTTTGTGAGAAAGGCCTGTATAAATGCACAATTACACATCCGACCTTCTCGCCTTTCTTTGTGAGGTAATCCACCGTCTCTTCTATGGTCTCGCAGACCGAACCCATTGCAACAATTACATACTCCGCATCATTGGAACCATAATAATTGAAAGGATGATACTCCCTGCCCGTAATCCTTTTTATCTCCTTCATGTAATCATTGACAATATCGGGAGTCCTCTCAAAAAATGGATTTTGAGCCTCTCTTCCCTGGAAATATACATCAGGATTCTGGGCCGTTCCCCTGACCATCGGGTGTTCTGGATTTAAAGCCCTTTCCCTGAAATCCCTTATTGCATCAAAATCAACAAGCTTTTTGATATCTTCATAGTCGATTACTTCTATCTTCTGATATTCGTGGGATGTCCTGAAGCCATCAAAGAAATGTATGAAAGGCAACCTGGCTTTAATTGCCGACAAATGTACAACTGTCTCTAAATCCATAACCTCCTGTACGCTTGACGAAACGAGCATAGGCGCTCCCGTCTGCCTGCATGCCATGACATCCTGATGGTCTCCGAATATCGAAAGTGCATGGGTGGCAATGGCACGTGCGCTTACGTTTAAAACTCCGGGAAGCAGCTCTCCGACCATTTTATAAATATTAGGTATCATAAGCAAAAGGCCCTGTGAAGCTGTGAATGTAGTCGTAAGTGCACCTGCGGCAAGGGAGCCGTGCATTGCGCCTGCAGCACCTGCTTCGGACTGCATCTCAACAACTTTTACGGGCTGTCCAAAAATATTTTTTCTGCCCTTTGAAGCCCATTCGTCTACTTCTTCAGCCATGGGAGACGAAGGTGTTATGGGGTATATGACCGAAACGTCCGTCAAGGCATATGAAACATACGCTGCAGCGCCATTTCCGTCCATTGTTTTCATTTTATCTGGCATGATAATTCCTCCTGTGATGTTATTTTTACTGAATATAAATTTTAGCTAACCATAGTATTTGAAATTAATGAATTATCATGCATAGAAATGGGCAATTAACAACTCTTTACCATTAAAATTTTAACCGCCGTTCGTCCTTATTCCTCCAGCTCTTCCTTCTTTTTATCCGGAAAATATTTCTGGAATACGCGGTTTATTATATAATATGAAACGAGAGCATACGAGCTTACAAATATCAATATGAATAACCCCGGCACCTTGGAAAATAAATAGTATATTGCGACCAGCGATGCGACGCAGGTTATCGTACTGAAAATATGCTTGTTCCCTAAAAAGAACGACATTTTAAATATATTGCGGATGGTCATATTATATCTTGAAAGCAGTGGAAATACATACACGGATATTATTAAAAGCTCGATCAAAACGGCAATCTGCATTGGATAAATAAACTTTGCCATATTACCCATTAAGCTCACATTTCTTATGTTCACATACAGCACAAAAAATACAGCAACCATTATCAGCCATATAAAAGTACCCTGCTTAAAGTTCATTTTGAAACTTTTCCAGTAGTCCTTGAACGTGCTTATATCCTCATCTCTTACGACTTTGCCCATCACATAAAACAATGCGGTTGTCGATGCACCTATCGTAAATAACGGAATGCTGAATATGACCCATAAAAAATTCGTTACCATCAAGTAATATACGATCATTCCAAATTTATAAAACGGGCCATCTATCCTGAAAAAACCACTCATTGCAAATCCTCCTATAGTTTTGTCTTATAGCTTTATAATACAGCATCGATATTTTTACCCTGGCTTGAATTCTTTTCCCTCTGTATTATAAACCGTTATCTTTATTATATATAATTATAGATGCTTGTTTCAACAAAATATTCGAAAAATTTTCATGCAATATGAACCTATATTTTTTGAAACATCAGCCACCGCCACAAGGTATATAAAGGTTATTTGAAGAATATTATGGAAAGAGCAATTAGCAGGAAGTCCTTAGTGTCTGTTAACTTTAGGTGCAGGATAAAGAAAAACAGCCTTATGCAGGCTGTTCTTCTTTATCCTTCTTTTCCTTTTCTTCTTTTTCCTTTAATGTCTTCTCCCAGAGCTTATCCGCCGTAGGTTTCCACCTTTTAGCCGCAGGCATCGTCTTCTCCACGAGATCATCCACCGATTCCTCATCGACAAGCTGAGTTGAATGTGCTCCGGAATCATGGACCATTTGCCTTATAATCTCAGGATTATCAAACATCGGGCATGGCCTTAAATGATTAGTATTAAAAGGCTGATGCTTTTTATACTCCAAGAACAAAGGCGACTTCAAGGCGTCAAGCAAGCTTACGTCTTTTATGTTCACATTTGAATAATGTATAAACGCGCAGGGCTCCACATCTCCGTTTGCATTTATATGAAGATAATTTTTTCCTCCTGCGATACAACCTTTTACATATTCACCGTCATTCCAGAAATCCATTGCAAATATCGGTCTGGTCTCTCTGATTTCCCTTACACGATGGTACATAAACTCACGCTGTTCCGGAGTTGCAATAAGATCCGTCACAGCATCCTTGCCTATTGGAATATAAGTAAAGTACCAACCGAATTTGCATCCCTTTTTGACCATTAAATCGATATATTCATAAGAACCCACGACTTCTGTATTCTTACTGTGATAACAAGTCGAAAATCCGAAGATTATGCCGTGTTTCTGCAGAATATCCATTGCTTTCATGACTTTTTGGTATGTTCCTTTTCCACGCCTCATATCGGTTTCCTTTTCGAAACCTTCCACGCTTATGGCAAAACCCATGTTTCCAACCTTTTCAACTTCCTCTGCGAATTCCTCGTCTATCAAAGTTGCATTAGTGAAAGATAAGAACATGCAGTCGTTATGAATCCTTGCAAGCTCTAAAAGATCCTTCTTGCGCATGAGAGGCTCTCCGCCTGAATATATATACATATATATTCCAAGCTCTTTTCCCTGTCTTATGATACGGTCCAGAGTCTCGAAATCCATTGAAGAAGTTTTGCTGTATTCGGCAGCCCAGCATCCTGTACATTTAAGGTTGCAGGAGGATGTAGGGTCCATTAATATGGCCCATGGTATATTTATATTATATTTTGCCTTATTTTTATCAATTATCGGGTTCCCAACCATACCCGCATTGACCATGAAGTTTATAAGAAATTTTTTCTGCGTATTTTTATTTAATTCTTTAAAATACCTCTGAATTAATTTATTCCAGTTATTGTTCGGATCATTTACGATATTTCGAAACATTTCAATATCTTTTTTGTGTTGTTCCTTTGTGACAATCTTCTTTGCCCAATTGAGTAATTTAGGAAAATTTGCCATTGGATCCTTATCCAGATAACCGCAAGCTTCATTTACTAATGTTGAACTTATCAACTGTTTAACTGATTTCATTAATAATTCCCCTCCCCATGAATTTTATAATATTATATTTGCGGATAGGTTTATATATTACTTATTATGATTATAAACCTATGAGATTCAAATTTCAGGAATATGCATCCTGCCTCAAACAATATCCACTATATTATTCAAAGCATCACAATTTATCACTGGCGAATCGCCAACTGCCAATCAAATCTAATAAATATTTTTATCTGGCTGCCATTCCATTTTTCATAAGTTCAATCAGAGTCCTAATACCCTTTTCGGTTGATTTCATATCTTTGTCTAAAATATCTTTTCCTTTTTTTCTCTCATTATTCATGATATATTGCTTAAACCTGAATGAAGCAGCTGTCAAAAATATACAGAGCGTCTCATCGTCTATATCATTTCTTATATAACCTTTCTCTTTGCCTTCATGAATCAGCCTGATAACATATCCATCAGTAATGTTCATTATAGATTGAACGGATTCACCCGTAAGGTTTGCATATTTTCCCACATATATATCTTCGAAAAAAATGATAATTTCCCTTTCATCTTTTAACCAGAACAATATATCATTTATATTATTATAAAAATAATCAAATATATTGACATCGCTGTCCCTGGCAAGAAAATTCTCATATTTTTTCACTATCAATTCCGCAGCCCATTGTACGGAATATAGAAAGAGTTCTTTTTTATTGTCAAAATACTGATACATGCTGCCCTTTGCAACACCTGCCGTTTTTGCGATGCTTTCCATGTTTCCCTTTTCAAATCCGTTCTTTACGAATTCGCTTATTGCAGACCTTACAACTTTTTCCTGCTTTCGCACATCGAGATTAAAAAAAGTAACTTTCGGCACACCCCCACCTCTCAATCCTTCTGTCAGAATGTGACTGTGCAGTCATATGACTTTATAGTCATTATAACATTAAAAATACTAAATATCAACAAAAAGCAAAATAAAACTTGAATCTGGCGAATGAGTGTTCAAAATAACATAATCTTAAATTAAGAATCGAAGAAAATAAAAATATCCCTCATATATAATTTAAATGAGGGATATTTTTATCAATCGGTTCAATATATAATGCCTTTTCGTATCAGTTCTATTTGTTTTGCAAATATGTATTTTATCAATACCTGCCTTATATTCGGTTTTAAATCCTGAAATTCGATACCTATCTCATAAACTTTATTATTTTTAAGGGACGGACGGCACCTTATCACTCTGCCCTTCAACTTTTTATCATTCAAGTTGGGAATTTCTATCTGAATTTCCAGACCCGTACCTTTATCGAACCTGCTGTCGCATCCTATCTTCAGCCCACCGCCGCTTATGTCTATCGTATATGTCTCCTTCTTGATGTCCGTACCATCCACACTATAGCTTATCTTTAAAGGTACCGTTATGCCAAGCCTGAAGTAATCTCTTCGCTGCAGCTTTTTTATTTTTGAGACGGCATATATTTTTATGGAAATGCTGTTTTTATACTTAATCCTGTCTATCACTTTGCCATCAAAATAATACGCCTCTTCATTTCTAAAATATATAATCTTTACAACCTGATCCAGAGACAAATAAGTAAACTTTCCTGGCGCTACGGGCCTTGTAATTATGATTGTATTTTCATCGAGCACATCTTCCACTTTGCTTAAATACCGTTCTGAACTGCCGTCGGCGTCCAACCAAACTTCAATTTTTTCTCCCCTGCTTATTTCTCTTTTCTGCTTCAATTTTTCTTACTCCTTATTGACTTCTTTTAACCCGTAATATCAACTTCGGTTTAGAATATATATTACAGGTTTTTGCAAAACCTGTTTTGCCGTATTCTTTAAATCTTCAATATGGACATCCTCCATTATCGACAGATCCTTTTCATATTCTTTGGGATTGTTATAATTCAATTGACCCTCGAGCAGGTAATCTATCATCTGCTCGGATGATTCCATGGCGATCTCAATTTCAGTGATAAACATGTCCTTTATCATCCTGAGATTTCCTTCGTTCAAATATATGTTCCCGGCTGAAAATCTATCTACGATGCTGTCTATAATATTTAAGGAGTTTTTTAAATTTTCACAGGATACAGCCGCATATATGTAAAGCATCCGTATCTCAGGGATAAAATCTATATCGCTGTATACATTATAAGCATACCCTTTTAAATCCCTGAGCTCTCTGAAAAGGACCGAGTTAGGGCCTGAACCAAATTTTTTATTTAAAAGTGCAAGAGCGATCCTCTCTTTTTTATCCAAACTGTTTATATCGAATCCATATACAATATGGGACTGCGTTATACCTTTCTTATGTCTCAAAACTTTTCGATTGCTAAAATCGCGTGGAATGCTCACAATCTGTTTTGTTTTTTCTCCATGCCACCCCCCAAAGTATTTATAGACCATTGCCGCCATTTGTTCATGGGGAAATGAGCTTGCCGTGCATATGCATACATTGCCCGGGACATAGTTCTCTTTGTAAAACTTTTTCGCAGCATCCCTCTTTAGATGCATTAATGTTTTTCTTGTGCCTGTTATGTTGTATTTATACCAGTTTTCCTTAAACACCGTTTTGTATAATCCCGAATATGCAGCATTCTCGCAGTCATCCTTCTCCATTTTTATCTCTTCGGATATAACTTTTTTTTCAAGATTGAATTCCCTTCGGGGAAATGCCGAATTCATAAGCATATCCGAAATTATCTCGATGATCTGCTCGGCGCGGTTTTTCATTACACTGGCATTAAGTACCGTCTGGTGGTATGTCGTGTATATGTCGATATCCCCGGTGAGTTTTTCAATATCAGAATTCAATGCTGCCATGTCTCTCTTTGAAGTACCTTTAAAGAGCATATGTTCAACCAGATGTGAAATGCCGTTGTTATTTTCGTCTTCCAGCAAAGAGCCTGCCTTTATGCCTACTCCTATGGAGAAAATATCGCTTTCCCTGCAAACCGTTATCAACGTTAAACCATTGCCAAACACAGTTTTACTTATGTCCATGTCTTTCATTTATATATACCTCAATTTTAAGCTATCCAATGGAATGGCTCTCTTTTCTATTGCAGAGAACAATTCCATTGCCGCCCTTTCCAGCCGTTAATTTCCTGCAACAGATACGTTAAAAAGCTGTATGGTTTTAGGCCCATAAAAATTGTTCTGCTGTGATGTCTCCTTTGATAAAAACATATTTTTTTGAACATCCTGAATGCTTCCTGAAATGGAACCCCCGGTCACAGGTATCTTTTTATTCCCGTCAAAATACCATCCAAACCTTATCTCTCCGGCAAAATATCCCGTGAACTCATCCATCTGAAAGTCCGAAAATGCCAAAAGCTCAAGATACGGTTCCTTTTTCATATCATCTATGGATTTACTTCCGCCCTTTACTACAATATTTTTTATGGAACCTGTGGGTTCAATATTTAAATAATAAGAATGCATCGCATCCCCCCAGTATCTTTTAAGTATTCCATTCTCTATTATAAGAACCGGTTTAAGCTCTATGCCGTCATTATCATAAGGCCTTGAATCCGATGAATTCTTCAAACACGGATCGAGCACCATATTAACATAATCTCCCTGTACATTCTCCCCCTGTACTGTTTCGCCCACTTTGAACTGCGATATATTATCATATACCCCTCTGGCGCCTGATTGTGCGAAATAATATTTAAAAAATGTCGGGACTGACTCTCTTGTCAAAAGCACCGTAGATTTCCTAAGAGAGGGAGTTGGTTTTGCCACGGCCTTATTTTTAGCAAGATCCAGCAGTTCCCTGACATTTTCGCTTAAAATATCCTTGGCATCCCCGGCAAAGTTGACATACTTAAACAGCTCAACTTCTTCTTTTAAGCCCTTCCAGTCAACGACCAGTTCAAGCAGCCCATCCGAACCGGTATATGACACATCGACTCCTTCAGAGTTGACTATCCTTGTATAATCATTGTTCAGGAATAATTCACATGAGTTTATCCATCCATCGCTATTTACATCGTTTTTATATACTGCCCCTGACATCTCGTCTATCTGCTTTAATTCGGGAAGGTTGACATCTTTTGTTTTACCAGCCGATGGGCGTCCCTTTACCAGCGGATAGTATTTGCTTTTTACATATCCTGCGGAAAAAGCAGCACCTTTTATAACACTTTCTATTTCTGCTTCATCCATAGTTGGATGAACGGCCACTTCCGACGACCCCTTGTATTTTATGCCGTCTTCAGTGAAATCTTTGTAAACTGTGACTTTATATTTTTGAACTTCTTTGGCACGGCTCATATCCAGTTCTTTTTTTACAAAGAAAAGCTCCCTTGACTTTATATGATTCTCAACGATTTTCCAGCCCGTTATATCTTTAAAATTCGCTAACACCGATTCTATTTTTTCTATCATTACCCCAGCCTCGCTTTTGTTTTAATATATGGTCCGCCATCAGACACCTTTACATATTCTTTGTGGCCTTTTCCACATGCGCCCGAACCGAACAAGACTACATTTTCTGAAACCATCGATATGGATTTCAGAAGATCCGGAACATATCCTGTCATTATGACCGGAGAAACAATCCTGCCCGTAAATTTTCCGTCCTTTATTTCCCTTCCTATAAATAACATGCACTGTATCCCCCAGTTTTTGGGGTCCTCCATTCCGCTTTCAGCCCCATCCAGAAAATAACCGTACTTTATTGAAGATATCATGTCTTCAAGTTTATCATTTCCGCCGGAAAAGAATGTATTTGTCATCCTCGAATAGGCTTTTCTCTCGAAGGATTCCCTCTTGCCGTTCCCTGTAGGCTCCGTTTTGAGCTTTAAAGACGAAAGCAAATCGGAAATACCTGTTTTCAATATACCTTTATCGATTATAACGGTATCATGGGCAAGGGTGCCTTCATCATCAAACATATATGAGGAAACTTCTTTTGCAGCTGAAGCGCCGTCATGCATTGTTACATACTTCGAAGCGACTGGCTTTCCAATATACTCCGTGGCTTTTGCCCTTCTTTTGACGAACATATCCATTTCCACTCCGTGACCGAAGGCTTCATGCGCTATAAGCCCGGTTATTTCAGGCGAACATATCACATCATATTCGCCGGGTTCTATGTTGTCGGCATTTAATAATCCCTTCGCCGTTTCGATTGTTTCCCTTAAATAAGGCTCCACTTCATTGATAAGTTCTACTCCCTTTAATCCCGAAAAGACCTTGAAAAAAAACTTTTGTTTGCCGTTTTCCCGTACAAAAGGCACTATGTATGCCTGGCTCCATATATATGACTGCTGCAGGTCTTTTTTTGTGGATATAAATATTTTGGATACATGAACGCATTCATATGTGGCTCTGATATCCACTACTATATCCGACATATTTAAGCCTTCATCCTTAACCAGGTTTAACTTTTTTAAAATATCGCTGTCACTTACGTCAGCGGGGTCAATACCCACCTGTCCGGTATACGATTTTTCTATTTCCTTCTCCTGTATTAAAGGATACGAAGATATTTTTACCCTTCCCTTCATGTTGTTCAGGGAATCTAAAGCTATTTCAGTTATCCTTTTTGCAATCTCATCAACATTGTCCCCCGATATATCGTTGAATGAATACTCGAAATAGTTCACGCCGTTATAAATCCTCGCTACAAATCCTCTTTCAGTCCACATCGAATCTTTTATACTTACCCCTGTCTTTTTGACATCATACCTTTTCCCGAGAGTGTCTGTTCCGAGCACAGACACATAAGAAAACCGCCTCGATAGTTTTTGTACAAGCTCCTTGACGGCAGCTTTTTGTCTGTTTAAAAAATTAGACATCAAAACATCCATGTTTTATCCATACCTCCTGTTATTTATGCAAGATTTTATATTACAAACCATCAGTTTGGCGAACATTTAGGTTTAATAATCTAAGTCCAATTTTAGCATAAAATCGATGCCAAGCCATATTTAAAATATAATAATTATATAATTTCTCCATTTATTTTGCAATTCCTTTTAAAAAAAGGAGCATATCAAAATTATTTAAAGAATATTATTCTAATCATTAAATTTCGATATTTTTCTCATAATATTCTTCAAATAAAAATATGCATCCGATATTTACGCCTCTTCATTGAGGAACTTGTATTGAGCCATATAAAGGTCGTAATACAATCCCCTTCTTTTAAGGAGGCTCTCATGGTTTCCCTCTTCAATTATCTTGCCGTTATCAACTATCATTATTCTGTCTGCATCCCTTATGGTGGATAGCCTGTGCGCGATTACAAAAGACGTTCTGTTTTTCAGGAGCCTCTGTATCCCGCGTTGTACGAGCCTCTCGGTCTGGGTATCGATACTTGCCGTAGCTTCATCCAGTATGAGTATCCTTGGATCTGCAAGTATAGCCCTGGCGAATGAAATAAGCTGCCTCTGGCCTACCGAAAGCCTTGTTCCCCTCTCATTCACCTGCGTATCATAACCCTTTTCAAGCTTCATGATAAATCCATGGGCGTCTACGGCTTTCGCCGCATTTATGACTTCTTCATCGCTTGCATCCAGTTTCCCATATCTTATGTTTTCCTTAATCGTGGCTGAAAAAAGGAAAGTATCCTGCATCATAACGGCCATCTGGGACCTCAATGACTCTATTGTAAGTTCTCTGACATCCCTGCCGTCTATCAATACGCTGCCGCCTACGGTATCATAAAACCTGCTTATAAGGTTTACAATAGTAGTTTTGCCGGCGCCCGTAGGTCCTACCAGCGCTATTGTCTCACCGGGTCTTACCTTGAAACTTACATCGTCAAGGACGACTGTTCCATCCTCATATCCAAATGTCACATTCTTAAATTCCACTTCTCCTTTTATCAGGGGAGCATCCACCGCTTCCTTGCCATCTTCTATATCAGGCTTTATATCCATTATCTCGAATATTCTTTCGGCGGCGGCGAGATTTGTTACAAGCATATTATAGAAATTGCTTATATTCATTATCGGTCGCCAGAACATGGAGACATAATTTGCGAATGCGACAACTATGCCAACTGTTATGCTCCCTATGCCCATTAACTTTGCACTATACCAGTATACAAGCACCATACCCGCACCCGAGCTTATCTCGACTAAAGGCCAGAACATGTCGTTAAGTCTTACAGCATCGATAAACGATGCCATTTGAGTCTTAGCAAGGTCGAAAAACATTGAAGACGTTTTTTTCTCCGCCGCAAACGATTGGGTAACCCTTACACCTGAAAAATCCTCATGTATATACGCATTTAAATTGGACGTCTTCTTCCTGAAAATCTGCCATCTTTTACGGCTGACGGTCTGTATATAAAACATGAACGCAAACATAAATGGCAATATTGAAAATGAAACAAGCGCCAGCCTGTAATCCAGCGAAAGCATTATAATTATAACGCATAAGAAAGTAACCGTCTCGGGGATCAGGGTTGTTATGCTGCTTGTAAATAAATCCTGCAGTGAGTTCACATCCCCCATGACCCTTGCAAGTATTTTCCCGACCGGCCTGCTGTCAAAGAATGAAAATGTCAGCTTCTGTATGTGGTTATAAAGTTCCTGCCTTATCGTAAGAAGTATATTATTGGTCACTTTCGACATTGTAAATATCCTCAGCCTTGAACATATCATCGACAGGATATTCATAATTATCATTATGATTCCGATTATGATAAGCCCCTTGACATCACGGTAGCGTATATTATTATCTATGGCGATTTTTAAAATATACGGATTTAAAAGAGAACATATTACCACTATTGCCATATAGAATAAGGTCTTTGCAATCTCTATTTTATAATCTTTCATATATTTTAAAAGCCTTATTATAATCTTTATATTCACGCTTTTTTTGAGCTCTTCATCTTCTCTAAATGTATTTTTTGCCATTATATCACCTCTTCATTGTCAAATCCGATATCCTTAAACTGTTCGCTGAATATCTGGTAGTACCTTCCCTGCTTTTTTAACAACTCCTTATGGCTGCCGTGCTCTACGATCTGTCCGTTATCTATAATAAGTATCTCATCAGCATCTTTGACGGCAGATATCCTGTGGGCGATAATAAACGTCGTGCAGTCCCTTCTTCTGCGCTTTATGGCCTTGAGCACCTCATACTCCGTTTCCATATCCAGAGCGGATGTTGCATCATCCAGTATCAATATCCTGGCATTCTTTAGAAGCGCTCTTGCAATCGATACCCTCTGCTTCTGTCCTCCTGAAAGGCCGACTCCTCTCTCTCCAATTATCGTTTCGTAACCGTCTTCCATTTCCGATACAAATTTATCGACGGATGCATCCTTTGCGGCTTCCAATACATCTTCGTCCGATGCATTCTCACATCCAAACCTTATGTTTTCATTTATAGTATCTGAGAACAGGAAAGTATCCTGCATCACCACAGCCATATTCTCCCTTATAGTCTTAAGCTGCATATCCCTTACATCAAAACCGTCTATGGTAATCCTGCCTTCCGTAACATCATAATACCTTCCTATAAGGTTAATAATGGAACTTTTGCCGGAACCCGTAGCGCCCATTATCGCGATAGTCGATCCTTTTTTTGCATTTATATCGATATTCTTTAGAACATACGAATCGTTATATTTAAACGATACATTTTCAAAGGCAACGTCCCCCTTTATACTATCGACGTGCACGGGTTTTTCAGGATCCTTTATCGCCGGTTCGACATCCATTATTTTAAATATTTTTTTTGAAGATGCGCTGGCCTGGGCTATGACATTGGTTAAAAATCCGAGATTTCTCATGGGCCATATGAGCATCCATATATAGCCGTTGAACGCCACCAGTGTTCCTATGGATATATTTTCATTTATTACCAAAAGCCCTCCTATGGATACAACGGCTATTACCGTAAAATTTCCGAGGAATTCTATCATGGGATGGTATGTTCCCCATATCCTGGCCTGCTCAATACTCAGGTCCGCATTTTTTTTGTTATGCCTTAAAAATTTGCATATCTCATGTTTTTCCCTGCCAAATGCCTTGACAAGCCGTACCCCTGCTATATTTTCCTCCGCTGTCGTATTTAAAATAACCCCTTGATCGCTTAGCTTCTGGTATGCTTCGTCGACCCGTTTTTCAAGCTTGAATGCAATATACGCTATAAGAGGCATCGTAAACAAACTTATCAATGTCAATTTTACATTCAATGTAAAAAGTATGGCTCCGGCAGTTATAAAATATATGGCATTTTCAACAAACAGTCCTATGCCAAAGGATATGGATCTCCAGATATTGTCGATATCCCCCGTCATCCTCGACATAAGCTCCCCTGTACTCATGTTATCAAAAAACTTAAACGGGAGCTCTTGTATATGGTCAAATAAATCCTTTCTCAAATCGACCGCAACCTTTGAGGAAAGTATATCGTACATATATTCTTTGACATACCCGAGCACCATCCTTCCGGCAGATACACCGCCTACTCCCGCAAGAACCATCCACAGTATATTCAATTGCTTTTTTAATATTACCTTGTCGACAAACGTACCTGCGATATATGGATTCAGCATGTCCAGAACCACACCTAAAAGCATGGCGCAGAAAGGTATGATCAAAAACAGTTTATACTTCCATATATATCTAAAAACTCTCTTCACTAAAACACCCCCTGATAAATAAATCCCCTTCCTGAATATTCATTGATCATTTTCCTGATTGCATAAACCCCGGCTAATCCTTTAGCAAAACATTCCTTTTAAAATACAGGCATAAAAAAACCATGGACTCCCATGGCATATTCTAAAAAAATAAAGACCATGGGACACAACCCATGGCCTTTTTTATCTGACGATCTAAATAAATGCTTGCAAAAAGGCAGGGCTGTAGTGTGTATATACCTGTGTTCTCATCTTAATCGATACTATTAACATATTCCTGCCTCCCTTTCAATTTATTGATAAATAATAATAAAATTAGCAACCTTTTACTATTATACTTTATAGTACAAGCCAATGTCAATAAGAAAAAAATTAATTTTATCGGCCAATATAAACTTATGTTTTTTTAGCAGCGCAATGAACGGAATTTTGATTAACCGTCCCCTGCTACCCTGCTATTTCTTGTTGCTATTATAGTTTTCAATTGCGCTGTTTATAGTCTTTGCGGCATTTTCTATCGCCTGATCAGGCGTCTCCTTGTTCTGGAGCATTTTCTCTATTTCAGATTCAACTGTCGCCCTCGCCTCCTGGAATACTCCGACACAGCCGCCCTTTGTCGCCTCTGTAAGAGCCGTGCCATGAAGCTGGTCTATGGCCGTTTTAAACTGCGGGAACTGTTTCAGATGATCCTGCATCGACTGAAGATCATAGGCTTTTGTAGTCACAGGAAAATAACCCGACTGGCTATTCCATATTACTTGTTGTTCAGGCGAAATCATGTATTTTATAAATTCCCACACCGCTTTCTGTTTCGATTCATCTCCATTGTTTATAGCCCATAAAGATGCACCGCCTATAATTACGCTGCCTTTATCCTTGCTCTCCGAAATACTCGGCAGATATGCAGTACCAATTCCAAACCTGTTTCCGGATCCTTTAAGCAATCCTGCAAGTGCTGCAGTCGATTCTATTATCATGGCAGTTCTTCCGGCTATAAAAGCATTTTTTGTATCGTCGGTTTTTCTCCCGAAGTTTCCAGCATTGCCTGAATCCACAAGTTTCTTCCACTCATTTAACAAGTTTAACGCACCCTGCTTAGCGTCCCCCTTGTCCCAGACTACTACCGTAGCCTTTCCCTGCCTTCCGTTAGAATTGTCTACGTAATCATACCCTTGGTATGCAAGGAACTGCTCAAAAAACCATCCATATATGGCCATTGCATAACCATACCTGGTAACTTTTCCTGAAGAATCTTTCTTTGTCAGCGCCTTCGCATATTGTTCAACTTCTTTGAAATTTACAGGTCCCTTTTCCGGATCAAGGCCCGCCTCTTTAAATGCGTTCTTGTTATAGTACAAAATAGGCGTTGATGAGTTGAAAGGCATCGAATAGAGCTTGCCGTCAACCGTATAATAGCCTAAAAGGTTGGGCTCGAGAGTCTTTATATTAAAACTCTTGTCGGCATCTATAAGATTTTGCATCGGTACCACCCATCCGCTGTCTACCATAAACCTCGTACCTATGTCATATACCTGAACTATATCAGGGCCATTTTTGCCTTGCATTGCTGTTTTCAATTTATATAAACTAGGTTTTTAAAGTACTAATTATTTGACAATGATTAGTAAATGTAGGCGCACATCCTTTTAACTTTAGCATGGCATCTTTGGATATTCATAAAATATTTTCTAATGGCATTTACAATATGGTTTATAGATTCAAATAAGTGGTTGTGTGTAAAGCAGTGTCTTATGTTCTTCCAAAGGTGCTCAATTGCATTCAAGTCAGAACTATAAGGTGGAAGAAACTTAAACTCAATATTTTCAAGGGTTTCAGCGTATTCTTTTACAGTATTGGTATGATGATATCTTACATTATCAAGCAAAAGAATTACCTTTTTGTTCTTGTATCGTTTTGATAGCTTATTTTAAAAAATTCTTGAAAGTATCGGAGTTGCCTACATCATAGGTAGAATAATATACATGGCCATCTGAAGGATTAACAGCACCAAACATTACTTTTCTTTTGCGTGGCCCGCGGCTACCTGTTGGAATAACAGGTTGATTACCTTCAAGTGCCCATTTACGAGTAGTTGTAGGTTCATCTGTAATAATAGCTTCATCTTCATAAAGTATAACCGTATTACTGTCCGATGTTTCTATTAAATCTTTAAGTTCTTCTTTAAACTGCTCTTGCAGCTTAGGATTAGCATTACGGCTTTGTTTCTTTGGTCGCTGGAGAGTAAAACCAAGATTGTGAACAACATCATACAAACTTGCTGTTTTATAATCTACCTGAAGTTTTTTATCGATCCACAGTTTTAGCAATGGAATTGTCCAGTTACTATGGTTAAAACCGCAGTCCATAGGAGATTTTTGCAGGACTTCTTTTACAAGTTGTTTTTGCTCATCTGTAAGGTAACCTGCAAAATATCCACCTCGTGTATCTTCCAAGCCAGGGAGACCACTCTCATTATATCTATGAATCCATTTACGGACATAGCGGTCTGACTTGTGCAGATTTTCTGCAACTTCACAGCTTGTTAATCCATCCCATGTTTGCAGAATCGCTAAGAGTTTAATCTTCATTGCTGCATCATCAATATGGTCATATATATCTTTAAGTTTTCTATAACTGTAGTATCTATGAGATATCTCAAGTTTTCTTCTGCTCATAATATCAATCCTTTTTATTTTTGATATTATGATGTGCATGTGCAGTTATATGATGTATACAATTAATAGCAATAAGTATTATTAAGTCCTAAACTATATAGATTACCGCCATATGGCTGCATTTATTAAAACACCGCCGCATATTTTATTAATATAACAATTGTGTGCAAAAGTATGCTATTCCATAATCATAATCAATACGGGAGTAGATGATGGCTTATAATTTTTCTGTTCCATACCAGTTTGACAATCCTACAGATGAGCAAAGGCATGCAATGCTCAAGTATTATTTATCCGCTAATAAAAGGTTAGAGGACTATGATAATATTATCGGGCTTATGTCGCCTCCGAAGGATATACTTACAATCTGCCCAAAGAATTGCGGCAAAAATGTAAAAGTCGGAATCATAGGCTGCGGAGAAGCAGGCCTTTCTGCCGCATTTGAACTTAAAAAAATAGGATGCGACATAACTTTGTTTGAGGCAACTGATAGTATAGGAGGACGGGCTAAAACCCATTATTTTGACCCGGGGAAGAAGTATTTCGGAGATTTGGGACCTATGAGGGTACCTGTTTCACATGAAACAACCTGGCATTATATAAACCTGTTCAGGCTCAGGACGATGCCTTTTGCGACAAACAACATAAACGGACTTTTTTATGTGAGAAAAGGTCGGGCTGTTAACGATCCTGCCGGTTACAGCGTGATGCGAAATATATATCCAAGATTTAACATGCCTCAGTCCGAAAGAAATATACAATGGCAAAAGCTTGCAGATTCCATAACGGAAAAATATTTTTCACCCCTTTCACCTGAAATAAGAAAAGAACTGGTCGGGATTTACCGCGAGTATTCCGATCAGATTATAGATATCGATAAATATAATTACCGAAGGGCTTATGAAAACGCCGGCCTCAGCCAGAATGCCATATCCATGCTCGGATATGTTTCCACTTTCGATAAAACCTTTTTCAGGCTCAGCCTTACGGAAATCCTTCAGGAAATCTATACGTCAGATTTTATATTTACCTATTATATAGACGGTGGAATGGCAAATCTTCCGCTGGCGCTCTTCCATGCAATAAAATATGACGATGCTTACAATATCAGTAAAGAAGATCTGGGAAACGTCTCAATCAGAATGAATTGTGCCATAGATGGCATATATCAGCATTTTAACGGGAAGGAAATAATTCTCGAATACAGAGATGAAAATACCTATAATTATAATTTTGAAAGGTTTGACTATGTCATATGCGCAATACCTTTTTCAAGTTTAAGAAGAAATATTGTCGACCCCCCTTTCAGCGTAATAAAATCCCAGGCTGTAAACGAACTGAATTATGAGAGCGCTCATAAGATATTGCTGCTTTTAAAAGACAGATTCTGGGAAAAGGGAAATCCTGACAGGAGAATAGTCGGCGGAAGCAGTTCCACGGACTTGCCCTTGATATCCATATATTATCCTTCAGACCATGCCATGCCGATACCAGGCGTGCTTAACGGCTGGACATTAAGGCCGAACGCATCGCCCGACGAACCTGGGGTAATCTTGGCATCCTACAGCTGGCCGATGGAGTCTGAAAGACTTGGCAATGAATATGAATGCCTTAAACTTTACGATGTATTCAAGTATCTGGAAAAGGTACACGGGCTTCCATGGGGGTCCATAGACAAAAAGGTTTTATCGTATAAAACAATAACCTGGTCCCATGTGCAATATGAATGGGGGGCGGCATGCCTTACGAAGCCGCAGGATAAAACGCTTTTTTCATATAATGTAACATTGCCCGAGATGAACGGCAGAATATTCTTCGCAGGAGAACATATATCGCAGAAGCATGCGTGGCAGCAGGGAGCCCTGCAAACAGGCATGCTGTGCGCCAACCACATAGCCGAAAGGATTAAAGATTCAAGAAGTTAAGCCGGTGCAAAAATTGTCCGGCTTAACTTCTAAGATCTATCTCGGCTTTAATGAGGTGAGCTAAAACCTTTATATCTTTTATGTTTACAGTCTCGGTCCTTAACCTTTCATCATGCCATATTAAAAGCATTTTATTTGAATCCAGCCTTTTAATCTGCCTTATAATGTTTCTTTCACCATTTTGTATAAGGCAAATCTGGTTGTTTAGCGGTTCATTGTTAAGATATGCGAGGCACAGGTCTCCCTTTTTTATCCTGAATCCGCCCATAGAATCATCCTGAACTAAAATATATATGAGCTTTTCAGGATTATGGCCCTCTATTTTGTTGTCTATTACCGGCAGATGCCTGTATCCTTTTATTATCTTCATGTCGATATCGTAAACGGGTATATCTTTAACTATATTTGAAAATGCCGACTGCCATATGCCGGATGCCTTTTCAGTCTTTGTTCCCTGAACCGTATCCTCCACGGGTTCATCATATTCCATTTCGTCTTCGAGCATCGGCTCATTTAAGTTTACGCCGATTATATCCGATATCTTTTTTATCATTTTCTCGTTTATAACCTTTTTCCCCGATTCAACATCAAGTATGTATGATTCGGATACTCCGCACTTTTTTGCAATTTGCTTTGCCGTAATGCCCTTCTTTTGTATTTCTATTTTTATTTTTTCTCCGATTCTGCTCATATTACCACCCCGTAATTTTATTTGCAATTGTATTTTAATATATTTAACCAAAATAATCTACTTGTAAAACTTATGTTTTTTAAGTTCGACAAATTGGAAGCACAAAAAAGTGAATTTTACTCCAATAATATGTATAATTATATTTATAAGAAATATTGCTTTGATGTAAATATATATTTTACTTAAAATACAATGTTTCATGTAAAAAAACAGAGGTGATTTTGATGAAAAAGATACTTATATTGACTGCTTCAGCAGGCGGAGGACATAATTCTGCTGCGAAAGCCTTAAAGGAAGCCTTTGATATAGAAGACTGCGAATGCGCGATAGTGGATTCCTTAAAATTCGTAAGCCCTATGCTCGACAGGATAGTTTCGAGAGGTTATGAAAAATCGGCAAAATACATACCTCAAACATATGGATCATTCTACAAGTTATCCGCCGGCATGATGAAAAAAAATAATTTTGATACCCTCTTAAAGCAGGTCATGGGTAAGAAAATACTCAATCTGGTACTGAGCAAAAAACCTGATGCCATCATAGGTACGCACCCTTTCCCGACAATGGCTCTTATGAAATATAAAGAAGTCGGCAGAATAGATGTACCCGTTATATCCGTGCTGACCGATTATACTGCCCATCCTGCTTATGTACAGAATAACGTGGATGCATATATCGTAGGTGATACCGATGTTGCATACCTCCTCCGGGAATTCGGCGTAAGCATGGATAAGGTTTATCCCTTTGGCATCCCCGTAAGCCGGAATTTTATACAAAGGAGCAATGTTGAATTAGTCAAAGAGGAGTTTCAGCTTGAAGACAAATTTACCGTGATACTGATGGGAGGAAGTTTTGGAGCAGGCAATATGAGAGATTGCCTTTTAGACCTTATAAGCAGTGATTATGATTTCCAGATAATAGTCATAACAGGTCACGACTACTCATTAAAAGAAAAACTTAATAAACTGGTATCAAATATAAACTCAAATAAACCCATAAGGATCCTTGGTTTCACGAAGGAAATGCCGGAACTTTTGACAATAGGAGATGTTTTGGTGACAAAACCCGGAGGGCTTACGACTACCGAAGCCATGTTAAAGGGAATCCCCATGGTAATACCATATTATATTCCCGGGCAGGAAGAAGAAAATATCGATTATTTGCTTAACAACGGGCTGGCGATTAAAACATCCACTAATTATTCGCTGCCGCTGTGCATCGAAATGCTGATGGATAATCCCGAAAGGAAACAGGAAATTATTGAAAGGATGGAAAAGAAGCGCAAACCCGACTGTGCAGATAAAACTGCCAAATTAGTGTTAAGCCTTATAGATAAAAACGAAAATTCAAGTAAGATGTCCTGATTACAGGGCATCCTTTTACTTCAGGCCATATTTATCATCTTCGATTCATAATATATGCCTTATGTTTATTGAATACTCATTCGCATATTCAAATTCTGTAAGTTCTAAGTCCTGCAGCTTATTTCAAATTATGAGCCGAGGTTTATTATGTATATTATAAACGGCAGGGTGGCAATGGACATAATCGTTGAAAGGCATACGACCCATGATGCCGTGTGCTTGTCGCTGCCAAGCTTTCCTGCAAATATTGCGGTATTCGCCGCAGCGGGCATTGCGGATAATATGGTAATTATGTTAAGTATCAACGGATCTTTAATAAATGGTTTCAACATCATAAAAAATAGCAGAGGGATTATTATAAGCCTTAGAATACACATAAAAAAAGCCGTAATATCGGTAAAAATATTTTTTATATCCGCATCTGCCAAATTAAAACCTATGTATATCATCGACAGGGGTGTCGCAAGATCACCCGTCATTTTTATAGCCGAAGCTATAGGTGACGGGATTTTTATGGATAATATGAAAATAACAAATCCTGCCAGGACTGAAACAGTGCCCGGATTTATCATGCTTTTTGCAGACATCTTCATTTTCCGGGAATTCAATATTATAAGCCCGACAGTCCACATCAAAATATTATACGGCAAATTATATACAGCGGTATAAAAAACTCCAACCTTTCCATAAGCGGCATTGATTATCGGAAAGCCAACGAAACCAGTATTGGCAAAAATGAGCATGAACCTGTACACATCTTTTGTGGCATCGCCCGCCTTCAAAAAAAATGTTACAGCGTATGCAATTATAACCAGAACAGCAGATAGAATAATACAAACTATAATAACTATTCCACAGTTTTTCAAAGTATCAAAAGAAAACTTATATGCCATCGAACTTATGGTAAGCGCCGGAATGGCAATATTCATGATAAAATCAACCAATCCCTTTTCAAATTGCCTTTCTACGGCATTTAACTTTCTGATGGCATATCCTGTTAATATTATCAAAAAAAGAGCAATTATTTGATTGAAAACGCTGCCTGTGATCACCGGCCAATCCCCCTATGCAAGCATAAAAATCCATCCGTACTGTTTATCTTTTCTCCGCAAACTTGTCCATGAAAGATTTAACTTTTTCCATGTAAGGCATTGAAGGAATGCCACCCTTTTTAGTCGTACTAAGGGCTGCAACTGCGCAGCAAAAATCCGCGATCCCTTCGATCTCGTCTTTGCCTATGTCATCCGGATTTTTGCCCAACCTGCACAGCCGATAAAGCAATGCACCCATAAATGCATCGCCTGCTCCGGTTGTATCGACTGCATGGACATCATAAGAGCCTATATATCCCGAACCGTTTTTGCATCTATAATAGCATCCCCTGCTGCCCAATGTTACAGCAATCAGCTTTATCCCCATTTCATAAAGCTCCATGCTGCCCTCTTCAGGGTCTTCCTTATCAGTTAAAAAACTCAATTCATCTTCCGACACCTTCAAAATATCGGTATATTTTAATCCGCGTGATATTTCTTTTTTCGCATGAGTTTCATCCTTCCAGAGGGAAAGCCTCAAATTAGGGTCATAGGACACAGTAAGCCCTGCTTCTTTTGCATATTCGACTGCTTTTAGTGTAGCGCTTTTAGATGGCTCATCGGTCATCGACAGGGAACCGAAATGAAATATCTTTGAATTTTTTATAATATCGTAGTCGATTTCCTCCTCTTTAAGCATTGTATCTGCTCCGGGTTTCCTGTAAAAATCAAAAACCCTGTCGCCCTTTTCATCCAGCTGCACAAATGTAAGAGTCGTATTAGCCTCTCCGGAAAATCTGATACCTTCGGTATTTATGCCGTTTTGATCCAGCACATTTTTTAAAAAGTAGCCGAATTGATCTCTCCCCACCTTTCCTATAAATGCATCGCGCCCTCCCAATCTAGATATAGCGACAAGCACGTTCGCAGGCGCGCCTCCGGGATTCCTTTCAAATAACAGATTTTTGTCTTTTGAATATCCTGCCGGGGCAAAATCTATCAATAATTCCCCCAGTGCTGTTACGTCAAACATATATTCACCAACCCCGATAATTAATTTGATATATTTTTCAAGGCTTTACTATTATCTTGCCTCTTCCCTTATACATACCCTTTTCAAAAACGTCATTTATATCATCTATATCAACTTTATCCGTGATGATATCCTTAACATCTATCTTCCTTGATTCTATGAGCGATATCGCCCTTTTCATTGTGTACGGGTTGATATACGATGCCTTTATGGTTATCTCTCTTTTGAAAATGTCAAAAGGCTTCAAAGGAATGGTGCACTCAGAATCCGTAAGCCCAAACATCATTACTGTGCCCCCGCGGCTTACATACTTGATGGCGTCTTCCATCGTATTTTTTAAGCCGACACATTCTATGGCAACATCTACATGCTCTATTTCAAGTTTTCGCAGCTTATCCTCCACATTTTCCCCAATCGGATCTATAGCGATATCAGCACCAAACTTGTACCCTAATTCTCTTTTCCACTTGACAGGCTCTATCAGGATTATAGTCGAGGCTCCCGAAATTTTTGCAAGCTGAAGCATGATCTGCCCTATAGCGCCACCGCCTATTATCATGACTGTATCTCCGGCCTTGACTCCTGCCAGATCCATGCCATGCAGGCAGCATGATACAGGCTCTCCCATGGCGGCTTCTTCAAATGATATGCCATCGGATATCTTATATACCTGCTTTTCCCTGACCTTGCAATATTGAGCAAATCCGCCGTTTATGGTTGTCCCTATTCCTATCATGTCTTCACAGAAATGTTCCCTGCCGATCCTGCAATAATAGCATTTACCGCACATATCATTGGGGTCAACGCAGACCCTGTCTCCGACTTTTACAGATTTTACGCCATTTCCCGTTTCTGATATTATACCGCTGAACTCATGACCCAGTATTATCGGCGGAACGGTTTTTGCCGCCCCTTCGGAACCTTCATATATGTGCATATCCGTACCGCATACTCCGCATGCCTTAACCTGTATAACTACCTCGTCCAAAGCCGGCTGTGGCTTTTCAACTTCCATCACTTTTATCTTTGACTTCCCACAAAACACGGCAGCCTTCATAATCATCGCACCCCTTATTTTAAATAAATAATATATATCCTGATTATAAGCTAAAACAGGAAATAAAATCATTATAAGCTAATTTTATCACAAAAAAGAAAAGATAAAAAAATTTATGATATAATGTATGTAAAAAAAATTTATAAAATATTTGAGGTGAATATACCATGCAAGGTAAAAATAATAATTGCACAGCATTTATCGGAACTTTTACCACTGGAAATAGCAAAGGCATCTATATTTATAATGTAGATTTACAGACAGGCATGTTGAAGCAAATCGGTATTTCCCCAAAAATTGATAATCCCTCTTATTTGACTATAACAAAGGACAATAATTTTCTTTATTCAGTAATTGAAACGAACGAATTTGAAAATGCTTATGGGGGAGCTGTGGCATCGTTTTCCATCGGCAAAAATACTGATCGGCTGAACCTTTTAAACACTCAGTCCACAAGAGGAAAGGGGCCCTGCCATATACTGACTGACAGTAAAAGAAGATTTCTTTTTACCGCAAATTATGCTGAAGGAACACTTTCAGAATTTCCTATCGAGTCCGACGGTAAAATAGGGCCTCTGTTATTCACTGTGAATGATTATGACTACGACTTCGGGACAAAACCTTCAGGCAGTCCACACGCGCATTTTGTTACCTTTACCCCCGATGAGCGCTATTTATGTTCTGTAGATTTGGGGCTGGACAGGATTTACTTTTTTGAATTCAATCACGAAAACGGTGAATTGGTATTTAACAGAAATATTTCCATTAGTTTACCTGCAGGCAAAGGCCCGAGGCATTTGGCATTCCATCCGGAAGCCAACTTTGTTTATATTATTTCGGAATTGAGCTCGGAAATTTTTGCTTTTAAGTATGATCCCGCTGATTATAAATTACATAATATACAGACTATTTCCGCTCTGCCCGAAGGATATACAGGTAAAAGCACTTGCGCTGCCATACATATATCAAAAGACGGGAAATTCCTGTATGCCTCAAATAGGGGGCATGACAGCATCGCGGCCTTTAAAATCCATGAAACTTCCGGCAAGATAGAATTGATATCGCATTATTCTACCCGAGGTAAATGTCCTCGTGATTTTGGAATATCACCTGACGGCAATTATCTTTATGCTCTGAATCAGTCGTCGGATACAATAGTTTCTTTTAATATAGACAAGCAAACTGGAGCGCTTATGCCGACAAATGATATTATTAACGTACCCGCCCCCGTATGCATCAAATTTCTTTCCAGATAACATCCGGCCTTAAACCTGGAAATATGCAGGGAGGAGGAGCACCTCCTCCTTTTCACTGCTTTTTTGATATCTCGATATCCTTCCATTTACCATCCTGCATGACACTTTGCCGAAGTTCGATATCCGCACCGTTTGTAATCCTGACAAACTGGAATCTGTACTGTTTTCCATCTTTACTTCTGGCTGAAACATTTCTGAAATATCCGTTTTCCTCAATGCCCGTTATGGTGCTTATTATGCCAAGCTGCTTTCCGTATATTATACTGACTATGGCGCTCGCTTCATGATTCCAGCCATGATATGCATGACAGAGAAAGTCTTCGCTTTTCAGTTGTATGCTGTTTATCTTCCAGCCCTTGCTTTTATCATCCAGAGCCGTTATAAAGCCATAGTAATAGCAAAAACTCGTCTTGCCGGCGGAATCCGTACCTTCTATCGTTTCTATCTCGACAAATGTCTGCGCCCCTATCCGGTTATCGATTTTAATAGCCGGAGCATCGATAAGTTTAAGCAAATTTATATGGCCGATGCCTTTAAATGACTTAAAGAATTTATCATATGGCATATTTTTTTTAAAATCGTCGCTTAAAAGCTCATATGCTTTTGGATATGGCGTATTGCCGAGGCCTATGCTTCCGCATCCGCCCTTTTTGTCTCCCATATAAGAAGCATCGCCCAGTATGTCAAAATATGCCCTTACGATTTCATCCGGTGATTGAAATTTCTGAGGTATATTGTATTTTACGTTTTCAATATAATACTTTTTTTCAAGCGGAGCCGAGGCGGACGGTCTCAAAAATCTTTCGATATAATCGTCATCCGGTTTTATACCTTGATCTTCAATGCCCGCATATTCACTATAGTCCTCCTCGGTTAACACGGCTCCGGCAAAATTTTTTTCATTGTATAATTTAAATGTCGGCATTATTTTAATTATGGCACTGTTTACGACTAGTACTATGACACATACGATTATAATTCCCGATAACTTAGTTTTTCTTGTATATCTTGTATATTTCATATTAGCTCCTGCGGATAAATGTGATCCTATAAGATAATATATTCTATTTCCGATAAATATTCATAAAAGATATACAAGGGACGTGATCATTAAACTTTGCATGAGTTTCAGACAGATAAAAATCCGGGTTAATTCACCCGGATTTTTATCTGTCTGAGCTTTTCATATCGATATTTTTAACAAAGATATTGATCGCCAGAACGTTAAAGGCGGTCATATGTTCAACCTCAAGCTTTATCCTCTCTCTGATGCGTTTCACTATATCGGGTATTATAATGCCATATGTGACAGAAATGTCCATATCTATTTTTAGGCCATTATCAGTATTTTGCACATTAACTTTATTTACCCTGTACGAATTCTCTGCATCCATACCCGCATGTATAACAATTGATTTTATGGCATTATTAGATATTGTGTATTTGCCAAGATAGCTATAAGTCGGTCTTACTACAGTCTTTTCGATATCTTCCATATCTACCCTATTCCCTCTTCTCGTAAAATTTTTGATCGAATCGATAAAGTATCCTGAAAAATCCCTCTTTATTGCAAATGTAGGAACCGGTATTGCATGTTTTCCCTGTTCCCTCCTCGTCTTCAATGCGGTATTTATCTCTGCAGGAGTTGAAATATCCCGTATATATATCTTCCTATATGTCGCCGGCAGGTTTAAGTTTTTTACTATTCTATCGATCATGTGTGCAGATGTTCCGATTATCAGTATAGACGCAGGCTTATAAAGATTTATGGCATCGGTCATCTCTTTTTTATGCGCAGGATCAAAGAACACAGCTCTTCTTACAGCAGCAAACTTTGTCTCCTCCTTTTTCGCGGATATACCTGCGATGACCTTGTTGCCTTTGATCAAGAGCCCGTCATCTATTATATACTCTATGCCGTAATCCCTTGCAACATTCTGGGCCTTATAGCTTTTTCCGCTGCCGCTCTTGCCTATCAATGCATAGACATCCAAACTAAAAATCCCTCCGGTCAACTATGGTCATAAATTCTTTCTGTCAAACATCACATTATTTTTTAACAGTTCCGGTTCATTCATCCTGTATGTCAGCGTTAAAAGGCTCTCACTCAAATGGACATTCTCTACCAGAACGTAGTCAGGCACATCGAGATCTCTTGGAGCAAAGTTCCATATTGCTTTCACACCTGATTCTGAAACTATATCGGCATTTTTTTGTGCCTGGCTGCTGGGCGTGCAGATTACGCATATATCTATACTATTCTGTTTTATAAATGGTCCTAACTTATCAATATCCATTATCTCAATATCCCTTATCTTAAGCCCTATGAGTTTCGGATTTATGTCAAACAACGCGCAAAGTTTAAATCCCAACTTTTCAAAATTAGTATAATTGGCGATAGCCTGACCTATGTTGCCTGCGCCGACGATCACAATTTTATATGTTCTCTTTAATCCTAGTATATTGTTTATCTCCTTATATAATTCATTTACATTATATCCATAACCCTGCTGACCAAAATCTCCGAAGTTATTAAGGTCCTGCCTTATCTGAGACGCTGTAAACCCTATCTTCTGGCTTAACTCTCTAGATGATATTTTTTGAACACCGTTTTTTATAAGCTCCGACAGGTATCTTTGATATTTCGGCAGTCTCCTTACAACCGCCATGGATATCGTTCTTCCGTGTTCCACGATTCTTTCATCTCCCTATATAACAAACGATAATTTTATAATATTACTTTTGTTATTAAAGTGTCAAGCTTACAACAAAAGTTCTAACGGGGCGTATACAGATGGCGGTATATATTATTCGAAGGTACTTAGATTCGCAATATGAAATCAGGCATAAATAGGATTATGTTATTTTGAGCGACGAATGAGCATTATGAAAGTTTTGATAAGTTCTTGGCCTGCTGCCGCATAAGTGTTCAAAATAACATAAGTTCAAATTACGAATTGAAGCCGAAGGTAAATAAATATTTTATTTTGACACGATATCTGATAAAATTTATCTTAGATATTTTTATGTGACATCAAGTGGAGGTTTTGAATATGGTAGTACTATCTTGCAACAATTTATGCAAATCTTTCGGTACCAATATAGTGATAGACAATATATCCTTCAATCTTCTGGAAGGCGATAAGGCAGGACTTGTAGGTATAAACGGCGCCGGAAAATCTACGTTGTTTAAAATGTTAACAAACGAGATAACGCATGATAGCGGTGAGATATATATACAGAAAAATAAATCTATAGGTTACCTTTCACAGGGTATGACTCTGGATTCATCAAGCACGTTGATGGAAGAAATGTTAAAGGTTTATCAGAATCTTATCAATATGGAAAAGAAGATACGGAAACTTGAGGTTCTCATATCCAGTAAGGAAAACATGATGGATAAAGAGTATCACGAAAGCCTGCTTGGAGAATATTCCGATCTCATCGACAAATTTGAGATGCTGGATGGCTACTCATACATGAGCTCTGTAAAAGCCGTGCTTTTCGGACTTGGATTTTCCGAAACGGATTTCGATAAGAAAATAAATAATTTCAGCGGCGGCCAGAAAACAAGAGCTGCACTATGTAAGCTGCTCCTTAAAAAACCTGATATACTTCTTCTCGATGAACCCACAAACCATCTGGATTTGGAAGCCGTTGAATGGCTTGAAAACTTTTTAAAGGCATATAAGGGATGCCTTTTTATAATATCCCATGACAGATATTTTCTCGATATGGTTACAAATAAGATATTCGAGCTCGACAGCCATAAGCTTGATGAATATGGAGGAAATTATTCAAGTTATATAAAGCAGCGAGAAATAAGAAAGGAAAATTTAATCAAGCAATACGGCCTTCAACAAAAAGAGATACAAAGGCAGGAAGCGATAATTGAAAGATTCCGCTCTTATAACAGGGAAAAAAGCATAAAACAGGCTGAAAGCCGTGAAAAGGCCCTTGAAAGGATGGAAAAAATAGAAAGACCCGATAAAGACCACGCAGTTGCAAGGATAAGCTTCACAACAAGGGTAAAAAGCGGAAATGATGTGCTTAATGTCTGCAACCTTTCAAAATCGTATAACAAAAAATTATTTTCCGGACTGAATTTTGAGATAAAACGCGGCGAAAGAGTGGCATTGATAGGGCCCAACGGCGTTGGGAAAACAACACTATTTAAAATCATACTTGGGATTGCAAAGCAGGATGAAGGCGAAATCATATTAGGACATAATGTAAATATAGGCTATTATGACCAGGAACAGGCAAATCTCGATGAAAGCAAGAAGATAATAGACGAGGTATGGGATGCATATCCCGATCTCACACAGACGAGGCTTCGCACGATACTCGGCGCATTTTTATTTTTCGGTGAGGATGTATTCAAGGATATAAAACTTTTGAGCGGAGGAGAAAAAAGCAGGGTGGCATTAATAAAATTGATGCTTTCGGAGTCAAATTTTCTGCTTTTGGATGAACCGACAAACAACCTCGACATTATATCGAAAGAAGCCCTTGAAAAGGCTATCCTGAATTATGACGGAACTATATTTACAATATCCCATGACAGATATTTTCTAAATAAAGTTGCAACACGCATCATATACCTGGACAACGAAAAAGGTATTACAGAATATCCCGGAAATTATTCATATTATATTGAAAAGAAAGAAAGGCCGACGCGTTTCTATGAACCGGAGCAGGAAGCAAGCGTAGGACTGACGAAAACAGCCATAAGGGAAGAGAGGAGAAAGAAAAAGGAAATTGCAGAGAAGGAAAAAAATAAAAAGGAGATTATAAATGCCATAGAGCAGGAAATTGCAGAGAAGGAAAAAAAGACTGCAGAGCTTAAGGCTCTCATGTGCCAAAGCGAAGTGTATAGAGACCCTGAAAAGTCCCAAAAAGTACACGATGAAATGAAAACCATAAAAATAAGGCTCGATGAACTTTACAAAAAGTGGGAAGAAAAAATAAATTAAAAATACCCGGTAAAAAATTATACCCGGGTATTTTTAATTTATATACATCGATTTTATATTTTTGTAATTAGTATTAATTTGTGAAGTACACATAAAAAACATGTACTGTAAATTAGAATTTTAATCTGTTAAAAATAATCCACAATATGCACAGACTTATCCACAGATATTCATAGGAATACTGACTATTTTCGCCTTATTTCTCACATTGTCCACATAAAATTTAATAACAATTATAATTTAATTAAAATGTAAACAATGTTTACATAAGTTACATTAATAAATATACCGTATTTGGTATACATAGTTAAGTATCATGTATAATATTTATATCGTATGCAATTATACTCATCTTTGTATAAACTACTTAACCCAAATCCAGATACGGTACGGCATTTAAGCTTAAATCCGAGGTATTGCCCTTCAAATACTCAAAATATGCTGCGGAAGCGATCATGGCGGCGTTGTCGGTACAGAGTATGATGGGGGGAAAATATACTTTTATGCCTCTCTTTGAGCATTCTTTCGCCAATTTATCCCTGAGCCTCGAGTTTGCTGCAACTCCTCCCGCGACAGCCAGTATGTTTGAACCCTTTATCTTTAAAACCTGCAGCGTTTTATCCACAAGAACATCAACTACAGCCTCCTGAAAGGATGCCGCAACATCCGCCTTATTTACTTCAACGCCCTCCATTTTCATCTTATTCAAATAATTGAGAACTGATGTCTTAACACCGCTGAAGCTAAAATCGAAACTGTTATCAAAGGAAGCTCTTGGAAACCTTATGGCATCACTTTTCCCTTTCTTGGCAAGATTGTCTATAAGCGGTCCCCCCGGATACCCAAGACCTATTGCCCTGGATATTTTATCGAATGCCTCCCCGGCAGCATCGTCCCTCGTTCTTCCCATTATTTCGAACTTACCATAGTCGGAAATATATACTATATACGTATGCCCTCCAGACACTACAAGGCATACCAGCGGCGGTTCAAGCTCCTTATGGGCAATAAAGTCCGCACATATATGCCCCTCTATGTGGTTCACGCCGATGAATATCTTTTTGGCAGCATATGCGATAGCCTTGCCCGCAGAAAGCCCCACAAGAAGCGCTCCGACAAGTCCCGGCCCGTATGTGGCGCCTACCGCATCTATATCATTCAAAGTTACGCCTGCTTCATCCAGGGCCTCCTGTATGACTGCATCTATTATCTCAACATGTTTTCTCGATGCGACCTCAGGGACAACTCCGCCAAACTTTTTATGCAAATCTATTTGCGAAGATATTATATTTGAAAGAACTTTCCTTCCATCGACAACGACGGCGGCCGACGTTTCATCGCAGCTCGATTCAATCCCAAGTATGGTAAAATGCTTTTTGCTATTATTATCCATGTTTAATCCTCCGTTTATAATACAAGTCATCCAATATTATTGTATCCATTTATCATAGTACATAATGTCACACGGGCCGATGCGTTGTCAAGCATGTTTATTATCGAACTTCAATTTGTAATAAAGAATTATGCTGGTTTCAAATTAATAACATTTTTTATCTATTTATCCTTGAAAATAACAGTAAAGAATATTATAATAAAATTGAAAATTATGCATATTATATTTACTGGTGCTAAATCATCTATTATTCAGTAAGTAGCTTGTACAAGCTAAAATTTTGGTGCGCGCGTTCTGTGATAAAACTCTTTTTTTCAAAACAGTGAAGTATTTCTATCGGCCGATCATAGTATTCATGTGAAATTTTTCATCATGTGTTGCCAAAAAAAAATAATTGGAGGTATTCTATTATGACATTGGTTATAGGCATAATTTTGCTTATATTAGGCTATTTCACATATGGAAAATTCATGGAGAAAGTTATAGGCATTGATCCCGGCAGGAAAACTCCTGCATATACTAAAGCCGACGGGGTAGACTTTGTACCGATGCCCACATGGAAAGTATTTCTGATTCAACTTTTAAATATAGCCGGAATAGGGCCGATTTACGGAGCAATCCAGGGAGCACTCTGGGGACCGGCTGCATATCTATGGATCGTATTTGGCTGTATTTTTGCAGGAGCAGTACATGATTTCGTATCAGGCATGATGAGCGTAAGACATGATGGAGGGACAATAGCGGAAATCCATGGTATATATCTCGGAAAGTCGCTGCATCAGATAATGCGAGTATTTACCGTAGTCATGCTCGTACTTGTGGGAGTAGTATTTGTGGCAGGCCCGGCACTTCTTCTTTCAATGCTCACTAAAAATTCCTTTTTCACCTACGGCATCTGGGTCGCTATTGTGTTTTTATATTTCTTCTTGGCAACTATACTTCCTATCGATGTCCTTATAGGAAGATTGTATCCTATATTCGGTGCAATACTTGTCATAATGGCAGTAGGTGTTGGAGGTGGAATGCTGCTTGAGGGATATAAGATCCCTGCAATAACTCTTGCAAATATGCATCCGGGCAAAGTATCGATGTGGCCGGGGCTTTTCATTACTATAGCATGCGGCGCAATATCCGGTTTTCATGGTACTCAATCTCCCTTGATGGCAAGATGTTTGAAAACGGAAAAGGATGGAAGAAAAGTATTCTATGGAGCCATGATTGCCGAGGGCATTATAGCTATGATATGGGCAACAGTCGGTCTGGCATTTTATAAAGGAGGACTTCCTGAACTTGCAAATGTATTAAGTACATCCGGGCCAAGCGCTGTTGTTTACAATTCATCGATGGCAATAATGGGGGGTATAGGCGGAGTAATTGCGGTACTGGGAGTTGTGGTATGCCCTATAACATCAGGGGATACTGCATTCAGAGGGGCAAGACTTATAGCTGCCGATACATTTAAGATAGACCAGAAACCTATTTTAAAGAGGCTTTTTATAGCTATTCCTCTATTTGCCGTAGGTATTCTCCTGTCACAGATAAACTTTGATGTGCTCTGGAGATATTTCGGGTGGGCGAACCAGACCCTCGCTATGGTGACTCTCTGGGCATGCTCGGTATTTGTTTACAAGCATAAAGGTAATTATCACTGGATTACTACTATACCTGCGATGTTTATGACGGTTTTGACATCTTCGTATATATATACTCAAAAGATCGGTTTCAATCTTCCAACAACCCTGGGCATCATACTTGGATTTATTACGATGGTAGTATGCCTTGTCTGCTTCTTAGTATACGGAACAAAGTATGCAAAGAAGATACCGGTCGATTCAAGCAGCTTGAACGCTTAGGCAGAGAAGTTAAAGCGGGGATGCCCTATGCAGCATCTCCGCTTTCTTTAGTAAAAAAGGTTAAATCGAGGGTATCAGTATAATTTCCTGTATTTTTTTCTGTACCGGTGAGGTGTTATTCCCTCATAGTTTTTAAATGTCCTTATAAAATTATTGACATTGTTGAACCCCGAATCCGTGCAGATATCCGTAATCGTTTCATCGGTATAATATAGCATATCCTTAGCCTTCGATAACCTCTGGCGTATGACATATTCTCTGAATGTATACCCTGTTACCTCTTTAAATATATGCGAAAGGTAATACCTGTCCATATAAAATAAACCCGCAGCCTTGCCCAAGGTTATATCTTCGTTATAATGATCCTCTATATATTTTTGTATTTTAAGTATTTCATTTGAAAGGCTTCCATAGGAATCCGGCATGAAATAAGGCTTGAATTCCCTGTAAATAAATGTGAACAGCAGGCTGAAATATGATTTCAACGCTATATCCTTTAAATCATATTCGTTATTTATCTCTTCGTAAAGTTTTTTTATCATTCCGTATATTTCAGCACTGTTCTGTTCGCTGATGCAAAGCACATGCCTGAAATTCTGAGGCCGGCATTTTAAAATAGAAACAAGTCTCATATCTTTTATGCTCGAATATAGGTAATCGGAATCTATCAAAATATAGTACCTTTTATATGGATATTTTATGAGTTTAACGTTATGGGACTCAAAGTTATTTATAAATATGATATTATTATCGCATGCTCTGTACTCTTTACCATTTATATTGAATAACGCCGAACCGTCGACTATATAGATTATCTCAAAAAAGTTATGGAAATGCTCTTCCATTTTAAAGCCCTCATATGTTTCATTATAAAAGGCAGCGATGCTTTTCTTGATATTATGCATATGATACACCTCAGCAAACAACGCTAATAATAGCGCAAATAAACTGTATTAAATAAAGTCTCAGTATTATAGAATAGCAATATAAGTATATTTTATTATAGCATAACAAGAAGGTGATAATCATGGATTTTAAACAATTTCATTACAAGAGCATCGGGGATGTCGAAGAAGAATTAAAAGATATGAATTTAAATCTTCCTTTATCCAAAAACTTGGATGCCCTGCGCAGGAAAGTCGCTGTAGGAAACAAAACCATTTCCAATTCCATTGCCGTACAACCTATGGAGGGCTGTGATGGCAATTCAGATGGGACGCCGGGCGAGCTTACTTTCAGAAGATACAGGAGATTTGCATCCGGCGGCGCCGGGCTTATCTGGATGGAAGCCTGTGCTATTGTGCCGGAAGGAAGAGCAAATCCAAGGCAGCTTATGATAAACAAGAAAAATGCCGGAGAATTTTCAAGACTTCATGATGAAATAATAGATACGGCATATGATAGATTCAAAGGTTCCATCCATCCCATATGCATACTGCAGCTTACGCATTCCGGAAGATACAGCAGGCCGTCCGGGAGCAGCGAACCTCTTATCGCATGCCATAACCCATATTTGGATAAAGCGCAGGGAATCGATAAGGACGTTCCGCAGGTTACAGACGATTATCTCGAAAAATTGGAGGATATTTATGTAGACGCGGCGGTTTTAGCTTATAAATCGGGATTCGACGGGGTAGATATAAAAAGCTGCCATAGATATCTTTCATCCGAGCTTTTATCGTCATTCACAAGGGAAGGCAGATATGGAGGAAGCTTTGAAGGCCGTACGAGACTTCTAGCGGATGTAGTCGGCAAGATAAAACAGAAGCTCCCGAAGGATTTCATAGTAACTTCACGGCTGAACATATACGACGCGATACCTTATCCATACGGTTTTGGCGTCGATAAGGAAAATTTTCAAAAATATGATATGACAGAACCAATAAAACTTATAAAAATACTTCATGAAAAAGGTATGCCCATTATAAATCTGACTATGGGAAACCCTTACTACAATCCGCATATAAACAGGCCATTCGATAAAGGACCGTATGTACCTTCGGAGCATCCTCTTTTTGGCGTTGCAAGACTGTCACGTGGCATAGCAGAGGTTAAAAAAGCAGTTCCGGATATTGTCATAATAGGGTCGGGATACAGCTATCTCAGGGAATTTTCGCCGTATCTTGCGGCAGGCAACATAGAAAACGGGAATGTCGATATAGCAGGTTTCGGAAGGGAATCCTTTGCGTACCCGGATTTTCCCTACGACATATTTAATAAGGGTTCAATGGATCCTAAAAAATGCTGCATCACATGCAGCAAATGCACGGAACTTATGAGAGCTAAAAGCATGACGGGATGCGTAGTTAGAGATTCAGGCATATATGCACCCCTTTATAAAAAATATTGCATCAAATAAAATTTTGGAGGATGATAATCATGATTAATGAAAAAGCAGCAATTATAACAGGAGCTGCAAGAGGAATAGGAAATGCCATAGCATTCGAACTTGCAAAGGAAGGCTATGCTATCGCCATACTGGATGTATTAGACGCCGGAAGGGTTAAGGAAAATCTGGACAGGATTAAAGCCTTAGGACATCATTTCATGTATATAAATGGAGACATTACATCGGCAGACGACAGAAAGGCAGCGGTAGATAAAGTAATGAATGCTTTCGGAAGGATCGACGTCCTCGTAAATGATGCCGGAGTCGCTCCAAAGATCAGGATGGATATATTGAGCACAACTGAAGAAAGCATAGATTTTGTGCTCGGAATAAACTTGAAGGGTACGTTTTTCATGACACAGCTGGTGGCAAACACGATGATCAGGGAGATTAAATCGACTGCTGATATCAACCCGATAATAGTAAATATATCCTCAATGTCTGCATATACTTCCTCAGTGCAACGCGGCGAATACTGCATATCAAAGGCAGGAATAAGCATGATAACAAAGCTATTTGCAGACAGGCTATCCGAATACGGGATACATGTGTATGAGATAAGGCCTGGCATCATAATGACCGACATGACATCTGTGGTAAAAGAAAAATATGATAAGCTCATAGCAGAGGGGCTGACGCCTATAAAAAGATGGGGCTATCCCGAAGATATTGCAAATGCTGTTTCGGTATTGTGCTCCGGAAAGCTGAATTATTCAACAGGTGATATTATAAATGTCGACGGCGGATTCCATATAAGGAGACTTTAAAAAATGGAAAAGGCAAAAGTGAACATCAAGGGAATCGATATCGACGTATACAGTTTAAATACCGTAATCGTCGGAAGCGGCTGTGCGGGGTTTAATGCTGCGGATACCCTTTATTCCATGGGCCAAAGGGATATTGCCATATTGACAGAGGGCATTAATATGGGAACATCGCGGAATACCGGGTCGGATAAACAGACATATTACAAGCTTTCACTTTCCGGGGATACTCCCGACTCCATAATGGACATGGCGAAAACGTTATTTGAAGGAGGCTCTATGAACGGCGATATCGCCTTAGTCGAGGCCGCATCATCCGTAAGGGCTTTTTTCAAACTTGTGGAAGCAGGAGTGCCTTTCCCGCATAACAGCTACGGCGAATATGTAGGATACAAAACGGACCACGACCCCAAACAGAGGGCTACATCGGCAGGACCTCTTACTTCAAAATACATGACAGAGAAACTTGAAAAACAGGTTTTGAAAAAAAATATAAAAATATTCGACGGCTTTTTAGTTGTAGGCATTCTCACTTTAAAGGGCAGTGCCATAGGCCTCGTAGCCCTGGATTGCAGCAGGCTTAGGGAACACTGCATGGGCTTTACACTGTTTGACTGCACGAACATCATTTACGCCACCGGCGGACCTGCCGGGATGTATTCATCCTCGGTTTACCCAAAAAGCCAGACGGGCTCAATGGGTGCGGCTTTTGAGGCCGGCGCCAGGGGGGTCAACTTAACCGAGTCCCAGTACGGCATCGCATCGACCAAGTTCAGATGGAATCTTTCAGGTACGTATCAACAGGTGATCCCGAGATATGTATCGACGGATAAGAAAGGAAAAGATGAAAGGGAATTCTTGAACGAATATTTTAAAGAACAAGGCAAGATGCTCGATGCGATATTCCTGAAAGGCTATCAGTGGCCATTCGACCCCAGAAAGATACCAAACAGCGGTTCATCTTTAATAGATATACTTGTTTATTATGAAACACAGATAAGGGGAAGAAAAGTATATTTGGACTATACCCGCAATCCTTTATGCGCCGGAAGGAACGGCGAACTTGATTTTTCGATTTTAAGCAGAGAAGCTTATGATTACTTGAAAAAATCCGGCGTGTTGTTCGGCAAACCCATAGACAGACTAAAGAAGATGAATTATCCTGCATATGAGCTGTATAAGAAAAACGGCATAGATCTCGATAAGGAATATCTCGAAATATCAGTGTGCGCACAGCATAATAACGGAGGGCTCTGCGGCAACATATGGTATGAGAGCAATATATCCCATCTGTTTCCGGTCGGGGAGGCAAACGGCGTATTCGGAGTATACAGGCCCGGAGGAACGGCATTGAACTCCACGCAGGTCGGAAGTTTGAGAGCCGCCCAGTATATATACGCCAATTATAAAAACAACCCGCTGCCCTTATCCGATTTTTTAAGCGCAGCGAATGAAAATGTATGCAACAAAATAGAACTGGCCAAAAAATTCATCGATAATCCGTCGGGAACCTCAAATATTATGGAATTCAGAAAGAAAATGCAGGACAGGATGTCTAAATACGGTTCAAATATAAGGTCTCTTGAGAATGTAGTATGCGCATTGGATGAGTCAATCGACGACTACAGCAATTTTTCGTCCTCTGCAAAAGCGGCGTCATGTGTTGAACTTCCCGATGCGTTCAGGGACAGGGACATATTGATAACACAGATAGCTTACCTTTTTGCCATAAAGGAATATATCGAAAAGGGAGGCAAAAGCAGAGGCTCGTACCTTATATATGATGATAAGGGATCCATCCCGTGCAAGGCTCTCCCTGAAAGCTTCCGTTACGGCCTGGATAATGGAAATATGGCCAGATATATCTGTGAAATCGGACTTAAAGTAAGTGAGAATAAAATTGATTGTTTATCTCGATGGAAACCTGTACGCCCGATTCCATCATATGATAACTGGTTTGAAAACATATGGAATGATTACAGAAACAATAAAATCATCGTTCCTCTCTAAAATAAGGATTCCCAAGGCCGTTTGGCGGCGCATTTTTCCTGGATTTTTTCATGGACACAAAGACCAGTACGGCTACGGTAACGACATAAGGAAGCATGTCGATTATATACTGAGAGATCGCCACTTTTGTTCCTTGTATCCTGAAGCCTATTATATCCAAACCACCGAATAAAAATGACCCGAGTATTGCCTTGAACGGATTCCATGACGCGAATATTACCAGGGCCACTGCAATCCATCCCCTGCCCGCGGTAATATTCTCCTGCCATGCAGGAACATATACCAGGGAAAGATAAGCTCCCCCAAGTCCGCACAATGCTCCACCCAAAAGAATATGAAAATATTTATAAAAAGCAACGTTTATGCCTGCTGCATCCGCGGACGCAGGATTTTCCCCGACAGCTCTCAAATTCAAACCCGGCCTCGTATAATAAAGATATATGCCAAGTAATATCGCAATGATATATCCAAAATAAATATATACATCCTGCATGAAAAATATCCTGCCTATAAACGGTATTCTGGATAAAAGCGGTAAAGCGACGGGTTTAAAAAACATCTTTATAGCATTGGGCACGGACTTTCCGGAAAGGCCTTTGCCGACAAAGCTTGCAAAACCCGAGCCGAATATGGAAAGTGTAAGCCCGCATACCACCTGATTCGCCCGAAGTTGTACCGTCAAAAAAGCATATATCAAAGACCCCATCAATCCTCCGAATGCTCCCATAAATATCGCAATTAACGGGCTGCCGGTGCTGTATCCAGCATAAAAGCCCATCACTGAGCCCATGAGCATCATGCCTTCAACCCCGAGATTCAGATTTCCCGCTCTTTCGCATATTATCTCACCAAGGGTTGCAAATAGAAGGGGGGTACCTGCGACAACAGCATTTGCCAGGAATAATTCGATCATTATGCTTCCTCCTTTTGAGCGATTTTTCTATCGACCGTATCGCTCTTGCCATCTATTTCGTATTTTATATATTTCTCCAGCCTTCTCTTTGAAATAAACCTGTACTTTATGAAAAGTTCGCTTCCAAGCACAAAAAACAGTATAATCCCTTGAAGCATCTGCGCTATCGACGATGGTATGTTAAATGCTATCTGTATATATGAAGCCCCCTGCACAAGCGCTGCAAACAGCATCGAAACCAGAATTATAAAGGGGGCTTTGAGAGACGAAAGCCAGGTTATTATAATCGCTGTATATCCGGCACCGCCGGTCAAATCGACCGATAATGTATTGCATACTGCGGAAGCCTCTATCATTCCGGCAAGCCCGCAAAGCCCGCCGCTTATGAAAAGAACCGTCATAATAGTCCCTTTGATATCGATCCCCGCGTATCTGGCGGTTTTTTCACTTTCGCCGATAACTGCGGTTTCATATCCTATTTTGCTTCTGTTCATTATAATATACATCAAAAATGCGAGTACCAACGCTATAATCCATCCCATATGGATACCCAGAAATTTGGGAAGTATCGCATTTTGAGAAAAGCCCGGTATTTTTGGAAATCCCGTTGCCTTAGGGTCCCTCCACGGACCGAATTGAAGATATGTTATAAACTTTAAGGCCACATAGTTTAGCATTAGCGTTACAATGGTCTCGTTTGTTCTCCACCTTGCTTTAAAAAATGCCGGTATAAGAGCCCATAAGCCTCCTCCTGCGATTCCGGCTATGGTCATAAATATTAGAAGCAGAGGCCGCGGCATGCCAGGATATTTCAGCGCTATAAAGCTTGCCGCAAATGCGCCCATATACATCTGCCCCTCCCCTCCTATATTCCAGAATTTCATTTTAAATGCGAGGGATATTCCAAGGGAGGTTATGATCAACGGCACCGCCTTTACTGCGACTTCATTAAATCTGTATCTTGAACCGAATGCGCCCTGGACCATTTTTCCATAAACGCTCAAGGGATTTTGCCCTGTAAAAATATATATAAATATAGCTGATACTAAAAGAGCAAGGGCTATGGAGAATATCCTTATCGCCGTCGATTTTATGCTCGAGATTTCAGATCTTTTAATTAATTTCATCGGCGCTATCCTCCCTTCTGCCGCCTGTCATCAAAAGCCCCAATTTTTCACGGGTTGCATCTTTTGCATCCATTATGCCGCTTATCCTTCCATCATACAGCACCATTATCCTGTCGCAAAGTTCTATTAATACATCCAGATCTTCCCCGATATATAAGACAGCGACTCCCCTTTTCTTCTGCTTATTTAAAAGATTATAAATGGTATGTGCCGCACCGACATCCAAACCCCTTACAGGATATGCGGTTATCAGAAGTTTAGGATTGGACATCATCTCTCTTCCCAAAAGCACTTTTTGTATATTGCCTCCCGAAAGTTTTTTAACGGGAAAGTTGATTCCAGGCGTCTGTATATTGAGCTTTTCAACGACTTCCCCAGCCTTCCTTTTAGCAGGTTCCCTGTCTATTAAAAGCCCCTTTTGGATTCGGTAATCCTTTAAAATCATATTATCGACTATATCCATCGACGCAACAAGCCCCATACCGAGCCTATCCTCAGGTACAAAGCTCATGCTTATTCCCTTTTCAATTATCTCACCTGGTGTCCTGCCGATAATATTTTCATTAAAATATAATATTTCTCCGCTGTCCGGTGGTATGAGCCCGGCGATGGATTCACAGAGCTCCTTTTGCCCGCTTCCAGCCACGCCTGCAACGCCAAGTATCTCGCCTTCTTTAATATCAAAGCATATATTATTGATGACCTTTACGTTATCCTCATTGAGAACAGACAGATTCTTTACATCGAGCACTTTCTTCCCCTTTACTGTAACTGCTCTTTTAACCGATAAATCCATAGGTCTTCCCACCATAAGTTCGGTAAGCTTTTCAGGGGTTGTTTTATCCTTGTCCACAGTGCTTATAGTCCTGCCTTTATGCAAAACAGTAACCCTGTCGGCGATTTCCATCACTTCATTCATTTTATGAGTGATTATAATGATGCAGCAGCCATGCTTTTTCATGTTGTTCATTATTTCAAACAGCCTGTCAATCTCCTGCGGGGTAAGGACGGCCGTAGGTTCGTCCATTATAAGTATGTCCGCTCCTTTATAAAGCACCTTGATTATCTCGACATTCTGCTTTTCACCTACGGACATCTCATATATTTTTTTATCAAGATTTATATCAAGTCCGTATTTTTCAAACAATTCATCTATCTTTTCATTATTTTTCTTCACATTGAGGAATAATCCACCCCTTTCTCCCAGTATGATGCTTTCCCTGGCTGATAAAGCATCTATAAGCTTGAAATGCTGGTGTATCATTCCTATGCCTGCCTGGATAGAATCCCTGGGGGAACGAAAATTCACCCTGTTTCCCTTTACATAAATAGAACCGCTGTCAGGGCTATAAATCCCTGACAGCATATTCATAAGAGTGCTTTTACCGGCGCCATTTTCTCCAAGCAAAGCATGAATTTCCCCGCCTCTTGCTTCAAAGTTTATATTCTTATTTGCAAGTACCTTGCCAAAGGACTTCGATATGTTTTCCATCTTTATGGCAGATACCATATTCATGCTTTCCACCATTATCACCCGTTATTATCATGATATATATTTTATATTTGAGGAATACTCTATATACTCCCGTTATTATTTCGTTTTACCTATAACGCCTTGAACAAACCAGTCCATATTCCATATATCCTTGTCAGCCATGACTTCGCCGTCTTTAATCTTAACCGTTCCCGTCTGGTCAACTATAGGACCCTTGAAAATCTTGAGAGAACCGTCCATTATGGCCTTTTTTGCCTCGTCAACTTTTGCCTGCGCTCCTTCAGGCGCGTCCTTCGTAAGAGGTGCAAGATCGACTATGCCGTCGGACATGGGTCCCCAGTAGCTTTCGCTCTTCCATGTCCCATCGAGCACCGACTTTACAGTCTTGATATAGTATGCGCCCCAATTGAATACAGGTGCTGTCATATAGCCGCTTACTTTGTCTGCGTGATCGAGATCATAACCTATGGATGCTACGCCCTTTTCGGAGGCTGCAATCTGTGTCGCGGTGGAATCCTGATGCTGTGCCAGCACGTCTGCGCCCTTGTCGAGGAGAGCTTTCGCAGCTTCTTTTTCCTTGGCAGGATCATACCATGTATTTGTCCACTTTACTTCAACCGTAGCGTCCTTGTTTACCGATTTTACACCTAACGTAAATGCATTTATTCCCCTTATAACCTCAGGAATCGGAAATGCCGCCACATATCCTATCTTATTCGATTTTGTCTTCATTCCTGCGACGATACCTGAAAGATATCTTGGTTCTATCATTTTTCCAAAATACGTCCCCATATTTTTAAGAGTCTTATAACCCGAGCAGTGCAAAAATATTACATCCGGGTTATCCTTTGCGACCTTTTCGGTATAGTCCATATATCCAAAACTTGTAGAGAAAATAACCTTTGCACCTTCATCCACAAGATCGCGAAGGGCTTTTTCGCATTCAGGCCCCTCCGGCACGTTTTCCTTATATAATACCTTAACCTTGTCTCCAAGCTCCTTTTCAAGTGCTTTTCTCCCTTCATCATGTGCTTGCGAATACCCGCCGTCATTTATAGGCCCTATATATATAAAGCCTACTTTAAGAGGTTCCTTTTGAGCATTATCATTTGTTTCAGACGGTTTCTTGTTTGAACTGCAACCTGTAAGCAATACTCCAATCAATAAAGTTAAACATAAAAATACGCTGATAATTTTTTTCATCATTGATCCTCCATTTTATTTTTTGACCGGCCGCGCAAATCTCCAGAGGTCCGGATCCTCTAAAGTTCTGCATCTCATTTATTTAAAGCGGTTTATCTAAAAACCACTTGACCGTCCTCCATGGACTTCACTATTGCAAGGGATTCGATATGTGCGCCCTTTTCTTCAAGGACCCTTCTTCCCTTTTGGAACTCCTTTTCTATTACAATTCCTATACCGCTTAAGACTGCCCCGGCCTGGTTTATGATATCCAAAAGCCCCAACGCAGCCTGTCCTCTTGCAAGGAAATCATCTATTATAAGTATCTTTTCATCTTTTTTTATATATTTTTTGCAGACGTATATGTTATAAGTTTTATTCTTTGTAAATGAAACAACCTTAGATGTGTAGACATCTTTACCCAGATTGAGCGACATGGACTTTTTCGCGAATACAACCGGTACATTGAAATATTGAGCGGTTATACATGCAATTGCAATCCCTGAAGATTCTATCGTAAGTATTTTCTCTATCTTTTTGCCATCAAATCTCTTTTTAAATTCTTTCCCTATCTCATTCAACAATTTGATATCTATCTGATGATTCAAAAAGCTATCTACTTTTAATATGCCGCCTTCTTTTACACTTCCATCCTTTAATATCCTTTGTTTAAGTAATTCCATGACAAACTCCTTTTTGATGAAATAATATAATAAAAAAACCCTCCACGTGACATGGAGAGTTTACAAGTATACAAAAAATAACTCATAAACACCCATAGTCAGACCATTTACGGCAGTCCGGTAGAAACACTCAGGCCTTATCCCCGAGCATATACAGGTATCTAACGAGCACGCCTTCCGCTAGGTATCAAATACAAAGTTTTTGGCGTCCCGGAAAATAAAATGTTCGATATTTTATTTGATGTTTATATTTTATTATATAAGCTGATAAAAATCAAGTACAATTTAAAACTAAAACTAAAAATTTATTACTAATATACGAATTATTTATGATATATAATATATATTGTTCGCTATTTTGAAATATTCCATATTTTTTTTGTCTAAAACTATAAACAAAAAAGTACCGGTCATTACTATACCGGTAACTTAAAATTATTTATGTCTTCTGTATATATTGTGTATCATCGTAAAAATATACATCAATCCCATGTAAATAAGCACAATAATGATAAATACAATTACAATAATACCTGCTATTTTAAGATGCAGCATACACTCACCGTAAAATAATACTATATTACAAAGTATGCAACATAACGTTTTTTTACCATATGTTATTCAAATTAATTCCTACCGTATGCCAAACTATGATCAAAAAGTTCCACGGCATTTAAACCTGTAGCGGTTTTTATAGACTGGGAAGTCGATTTGCCCTTGCTTAGTTCCTGTATTATTCTGTTTATACCATTCATTCCATAATGTTCACCGATGTATTTTACTATCAGGAACGACTGTTTATAAGCTTTTATCTCATCCAATCCGTAGAAGTTTCCCTCAAGTTCCTTTATCGTATAATAATCTTCGTAGTCTTTTCCCTTTGCCCATTCATTCCGACAAACCTTATATTCTTCATAGAGCGCCGTGCCTTCCGTAAACCATGCCGGCATATTTCCATTGCTTTTATAATCGAGAACATAATGGGTAAGTTCATGGACCAAAAGGCTTTTCTTCTTATCTGAATTATTGCGGGATTCCATTACACCGACAGTTCCGCAATAATACGCCCCTGTTGCAGGACTTCCCGTACCAAGGGCCATCATCTTTTCCATCTCTCCATATTTGGGATATATTATTATATTGATACTGCTTTTAGGTCTATAATCAAAATCTGATACCAAGTTGTTTAAACTTTCCTCTGCACTTTCCTTTATAACTTCGGCGCAGTCAGAGCCATCATTTTTATAATAAATCTTAAAATTTTTATCATAGAGCATCTCTGAGCCCTTAAATTCTTTGACAAAACGCTCTTTAGTCATCTTCCTGTATACAGGGTAAAATATGGTTTTATAAAATCGTGGGAAACATTTAGACCAGATGATGGTAAAGCAAAGTAAAACAGCAAAAATCAATAAAGTTTTTCTATTGATACTCTTTGTTAGCCTCACTGCAATCACCCCGTCACATATAAATATAATATTTTTCTTGCATATTATATCTTCTTCTATAATTATATGCTTTTTCCTGCAAGAATTACACCTTTTTTCTGAAAATTAACAATGTTTTAATATATTTTTATATTTATACATGACATGGTAAAAATATTAATTATATGAATTCAAGTACTTCAAATATGCATATGATCTTCAAATTGGACTGGAAAGAATATAACTGATATCGAGAAAATTTTGATACTATAGAACAGCCACAAAAAACATTTAAAAAGCCTGCAATTAATATTATCGCAGGCTTTTGGCAGGGGTAGAAGGGATCGAACCCTCAACCTTCGGTTTTGGAGACCGCCACTCTACCAGTTGAGCTATACCCCTTTAAACAATAATTAATATAACATAAATAATTTTAGTTTGCAATAGAAAAACAGTTTCCATTATGAAAACTGTTTTCCCATGTCATTTCAGTATACAGGCATATTTACTGTCCGTTGTTATCTTTTGGGCCATTATCGTTCTGCCCCTTCCCATAATTTGCGGGTCCGCTACCATATGAGGCATTATCGTTCTGCCCTGCATCTCCCCCCTGAGGAGGATACTTTGCATATGCAGCCTTGGATTTTCTATTTGAAGCAATATAATCTATCAGTGTTCCCATACCTATAACAAATATGGCAATGCCTATAACAATGTTAAACCATTGAGTATACCATCCACCGAATCTCAATATGACATTAATTATCCAGATCGTAAATACTCCTACCGCAAGGGCCCCAAATCCCTTTATGCTGCTTTTGGCAACAATCTGCCCTGTTTTTTGACCGATGCAGATATATACCGGAACTAAAGCTATCAATGCTGCAACCAAATATGCAAGCCATATGAACGGTACCAAAATCATACCTACTATCGTTATCGCCAGCAAAATCGTAATTAAAATCATCGCGACAGGAGAACCTAAAAGTACCAGAAGCCCTATGCCAGCCCTTTTTCCTATCCTGTTTTCTATCGTATCCGCCATTTTTTGTACCTTATCCGGCATTATCACATAGATAAGCGACATTAAAAGGAAAAATGCAACCGTAAATAAGAATGAGATAAACATGCTTCCAGCACTTGAAAATAAGCTGGTCCCACTCCATGGCAGAAATACACGAAATCCGGGGTTTACTTTGTAAAACGTACCTCCGTCCTGACCTATTGCCTCAACGACCCTTCCAAAAACCTTTCCATTTTGCCCGATGTTTATCTTTCCTGTTATAGTTGTCGCATCTCCATCAACTGTCCCATTCACGTAAATATTTCCAAAAAGTGCTACGGTATTTCCCGTAACTGTACCGTTGACATATATATTACCTGAAAAAGCTACCACATCTCCATCAACCTTAGTGCCTTCATTTACATATATATTCCCGGTCATTTTGACAACATCACTGCTTTGGCCTTGCGGAGTCGCCGCGAAAGCATAACCTGCCGGAATAAGGAGCAAAGCCGCCAAAATCAGGGAAAAAACTGCCTTTGATATAGATTTCATTTTATTACCTCCCATTTCCTGCTGTTTTAGATAAATACCCATACAATTTAAGTAAAGCCGACATGAATATCATTAATATAAGCATAAATACGCTGTACGACTCTATAAACGCTCTGATCACCACTTCTATGGTTCTTCCTAATGAAAAAATCCTGACAGATAAAATCAAACCTGCATACCATAATTTCGAGAGAAATATAAATGCATCTGATGCCATTGAATCAAAAACATCCAAACTTGCAAATATCGTATCGATTACAGGCGTATACAGTATAAACGCCGCCAAACCTATCCATCCTACGACTATAGTCGAAAGGATTAACAATCTTAGAATAAATATTTTTATCTTCTCTTTCTCTCTATTATTTTCTCTTATGCTGCTTAAGACTCTTTCTTCAAAGCCAGAAGGAGGATCTTCCATCTCGGATTCCTCAACTGCAGATAGCGCATCTTTCAGCACCCTAAATTCTGCGCTGCATGAATCGCACGTATCCAAATGTTTATAGAGTTTGACTTCCTGCTCTTTTGATAAATCCCTGTCGAAATATTTCATAATCAATTCATATGTTGCTCTGCAATCCATTATAACCCTTCTCTCTGTCCATCAATTTATTGCGCAGCATGAACCTTGCCCTGTACAGCCTGTTTTTTACTATGGTCATAGGTTCATTTAATATGTCCGAGATTTCCTTATAAGAAAGATTCATAAAGTGATAGTATATAATCATCATCCTGTATTTTTCCGGAAGCGACTTTACAGCCACTTCAACCTCTTTTTTGAGCTCATATGCCATGTAACTGCTTTCGGGAGAATTCGACGTATCCTCAATGCCTCCATAAGAAGTCCTGTAATCTTCAATCGGTACGGTGTTCATTTTTCTCTTTCTCATAAAATCGATGCAGGCATTTGATGTAATCTTGAGCACCCAGGTGGAAAATTTGCTTTTACCATTATATGACCGAAGCCCTTTATATATTTTTATAAATGCTTCCTGTGCCACGTCTTCCGCTTCATTTCTGTTATACAGCATCCTCAGGCAAAGATTATAAACGGATTTTTTATAGCGCCCGATTATCTCTTCAAAGGCGTCCAAATCACCTTCCTGAGCTCTTTTTATGATTAACCCCTCATCCAAATGCCATCACTTCTTTCATCTCTCTCAATGCTATATACGTTGCCTGCCATGATTTGTCTGAACGATTTTTGTATGCTTTCGATAGAACGGCTCCTGTAATTGCCTCTAAGCTTTGGTATAATGCAATAGCTGCAATTATTGGCAGCAAAACTATATTTTATCTGCTCTAACCGTTTAAATATTTTTTATTTATGCATCTCTTCTCCACATTATTATCGCATCTTCACCTGTATCAGTATAATATCTGCGCCTTATTCCTTCTTTTAAAAACCCATACTTTTTATAGAGGTTCTGGGCAATGTAGTTGGATTTTCTGACTTCAAGCGTCATATCGTGTGCGTTTTCCAATGCGGCTATTTTAACAAGCGTTTTGAGAATGAGATCACCTATATGTATCCCTCTGTAATCGGGATGCACCGCTATATTTGTTATATGTGCCTCTCCCGATATGACCCACATGCCTCCATAGCCTACGAGCTTTCCGTCATATCTTGCCGTAATATACCTTGCAGCCAAATTTCTGCCGATTTCACTCTTGAAAGCTTCCTCGGACCATGGGGTTTTAAAGGACATCTTCTCTATTTCTAAAACCTCCGGTATATCATAACAGGTCATATTATGAACGCATACCTGTTCCATCGCTTACACCTCCGGTTCTTTTTTCCAGATCCCTCTCAGCCTGGGATTTCCTCAAATAAAATGGAGCAAAGTTAAGATAATTATCGATACTTCCCATTTTAAACCTTTTAAGGGCAAGGGCTGCAACGGAGGAAGCCCTCGGCATGGAAACATGAGGCAGGGCAAACATAGCGGTATTCTTAAACGCGCCGGCAAGTTTTTCTTTATGAATCAGCATTCCATCTCCTGAGAATACAATATTTTCATTATATAATAAAAGCTTTTTAATAAGCTCATCCACCGAAACGATCATATAATCCTCTATTTTTGTGAGGCTGTCCCTTTCCCACCTGTAAAAAGCGGTATACACATTATTCCGAAGAGCATCTATCATGGGGCATACGATGCCATTTACATCCACGGTGTTGTAAGCAATAGCGTCAAGGGTGGGTATGCCTATTATCGGTTTCCCTGCCCCGTGGCACAGTCCCTTGCATGTTGAAGCTCCTATCCTGAGCCCTGTAAAAGATCCGGGCCCGCTCGAGCATGCCATGCAATCCATCTCGCTTATATCCATCTCAAGGGATTTAAGCAGTTTATCGATCATGGGCATCAATATTATCGAATGCTGTTTTTTGTGGTTTAAAATAATTTCCCCGAGTATTTTATCGTCATCTATAACAGCCACAGATGCTGCCATCGAAGACGTCTCCAATGCTAATATTTTCGTCATTAACTGATTCTCCTCCCTTAAAGTCCACTTCCATAAAAGCTGTTCGCTTGATTTATATATTTATTCTATCCAAATATATTTATTCTAATTTTAATGATAACAAAAATCCATTAAATTATCGACAAATTATATTGAATAAATAAAATTAAATGCTAAAATTATAGAGTAAAGAGCTGTTTATATTTTTTTATCGTCTGTTATATATTTAACATACAGTTAAAAAATAGCTAAATAATTTGATAATGATTTAATCGATATATAAGGTATAAAGCCGACTATAAACATTATAAGGGGTGGGTTAACATGGGAGCCAATATATCTTTACTGATAGCTGTACCAATCATATTTTCACTGCTGTTCTTAATTAAAACAGATAAAAAATACTATAAAGTTTTATCGATATTATTATGTTCAGTATCGGCTGTTCTTTCCATCGCTCTTGCTATAAGCGGAGAGCAGCATCTTACAATATCCGGTAATCTGTTTGATTTATCTGAAAGCCTGATATTTATATTTGAAGCTACCATAGTAATTTACCTGTTTTATTCAAGCATAAAAAGCAGAAAGTGGTTTGCCCTATTTCTTACAGTTATAATGGCACTATTAAGTATCTATACGTCATTTTTTACGCCTAAAGCCGAAAATGCCATATTAAATATAGATAAATTATCCATCGTCATGGTTTTGATCATAAATATAGTAGGTACATTGATAGTGATGTTCTCAATAGAATACATGCCCCGTTATGAACAGCACAACAATATCAAAAGCAGGCAAAAGCTTTACTATTTCATGATATGCATATTTTTATCCGCCATGAACGGACTGGTTTTAAGCGATTCCCTCCTCTGGATATATTTCTTCTGGGAAGTCACTACGGTTTGCTCTTTTGTGCTTATATCGTATAACAATAACGGCGCCGCCATAAATAGCGGTTTCAGGGCTCTTGTTATTAATTTAGCAGGCGGCATATGTTTTTTAACAGGCATACTATTATTTAAAAATACAATGCATATAGTAACGCTTTCCCAGATAATCGATGCAAGAGCTGCAGGTCCACTCTTCATGCTGCCTGTGGCATTACTTTGCATAGCAGGTTTTACCAAATCAGCCCAGCTGCCGTTTCAAAGCTGGCTTTTAGGTGCCATGGTCGCACCTACTCCGGTTTCCGCGCTGCTGCATTCAAGCACCATGGTAAAAGCCGGCGTATATCTAATCGTAAAGCTATCTCCAGCTTATGCAAAAACACCCCTGGGAGAAGCGATAGCGATATATGGCGGACTGACATTTTTAATATGCTCGGCAATTGCGATTACACAGAGAAATGCAAAAAGGGTTCTTGCATATTCCACTATCTCAAATTTAGGACTTATAATATCAAGCGCCGGAATCGGGTCTTCCATCGCTGTTTCGGCAGCAATCATGCTTATTATATTCCATTCTGTTTCAAAGGCTCTGTTATTCCTGTGCACAGGCCAGATCGAGCAGGTTATAGGAAGCAGGGATATCGAGGATATGTCAGGACTCATACGAAGGGCTCCGGTGATTACAATACTTGCAGCCTTCGGGATGCTATCAATGATACTTCCGCCGTTTGGAGTGCTGATTACAAAATGGGTTTCTATAGAAGCATCCGCAAGCAATCCTTTTGTGACGATATTTTTAATACTGGGCAGCGCCTTTACAAGTGCGTTCTGGATAAAATGGCTCGGTACGATACTTTCGTACCCTGTCAACGATTTAAGGCCGAAACTGCCTGTTAACTTTACAACCTATTTTCCTCTTGGAATACTGGGGCTTATAATACTTGGCACAAGCTTAATGATTACGCCTATATTCAATAAATTTGTTTCACCTGAGGTAATAGAACTCTTGAAGTCAAGGAATCAGCTTTCAGGAAGTTTCGGAAAAGTTTATTCCTATTTGGGTTCATTCAATGTAACGGTTATTTTCCTTATAATAATAGCCATGTTTATCATATATCTTTTTATAAAGAAGCTGATATTATCACCTGACATAAAGAAAGTCTATCTGTGCGGTGAAAACAATACAAAAAATAACGCTGATTTAAAATTCAGGGAAGGTGGAGGCGCATTGCAGGACCCTGTAGTATCGAACTTATATTTTAATAATATATTGAGCGAAAAGGGCCTTACAATAGCAGGTTTTGCTGCATCTTTGGCGATAATCGCATTTATGGTCACGGGAGGAATAATATGATATACATTTTAAAAATATTGCTGGTCATGATATTATCCCCGGTTGCAGGCTGTCTGCTTAAAGGTCTAGATAGAAAAATAACCGCAAGGCTTCAGCACAGGGAAGGTCCTCCGATTTTGCAGCCCTTTTACGACTTTTTAAAGCTTATTTCTAAGGAAAACATAGCTGTAAGCAAGTATCAGAATATATTTGTATTGATTTATTTTATGTTCGCGGCTGCCAGCCTTTTGATGATGTTCTTTCAAATGGACCTGCTTATGATCATATGTGTATTTACGATATCGAATGTTGCCCTTATTACGGCTGGAATGAGTACGGGTTCCCCGTACAGCAAAGTAGGAAGCGAAAGGGAAATAATATCCATGCTATGTTATGAACCTGTGCTTGTATTCTTTATTGTCGAGATGTATATGCTTACCGGATCATTCAGAATAAGCTCCATAGATCATCTTGATAAGCCACTGATTTTTTATATGCCGCTGGCATTTTTATCGATGCTTTATATAATGCTGATTAAGTTTAAAAAATCGCCCTTTGACCTGTCGTCATCGCATCATGCACACCAGGAGCTTGTAAAGGGCATAATGACCGAGTTTTCAGGGCCGGCGCTTGCAGTTATTGAACTTACGCACTGGTATGAGGCAATATTTTTATTGGGGCTTATGTTTATTTTTGCAAAGCAATATACATTGCTCGGACTTGCTATTGCAGCATTTACCTATATTTTCGCGATCATAATCGATAACATAAGCGCAAGGTTGACATGGCAGTGGATGCTGAAATTCACATGGACAGTCGTTATAGAACTGACGATTGTCAATTTGCTCGAGATATATTTTCTAAATTTAAAGGCATTATAAATCATTTTAAATGGGGTGCTAATTTATGGCAAATATTTTGTCAAATGTTATGTCTAAATCTCCATGGATAGTACATGTAAACTGCAACAGCTGCAACGGCTGCGATATAGAGCTTTTGGCCTGTCTTACGCCCATATACGACGCTGAAAGGTTAGGCGTCTTAAACGTAGGGACTCCAAAGCAGGCGGATATAATGGTCGTTACAGGGTCTGTCAATCATAAAAATATAAATATGTTAAAGAATATATATGAGCAAATGCCATCACCCAAAGCGGTTGTAGCCATAGGTGCCTGTGCATCCACAGGAGGCGTCTTCCACAACTGCTACAATGTGATAGGCGGAGTAGATGAAGTTGTGCCTGTGGATGTATATGTGCCCGGATGCTGCCCCAGGCCTGAGGCGATACTTGACGGGATAATGCAGGCGGCAGCCATCCTTGAAAAAAAGAGACTGGATAATAAGGGGTGATAAACATGCTAAATAATCTTTCAGTCATCGACAAAAACGATATATTGACTGAAGCGGCGAAGCTGAAGCAAAAGGGATACAGGCTCGTTACCATTACCTGTGAGAAAGACGGCGATGCTTATGAGTTTATTTACCATTTTGATTTAAATTATATTATGAAGAATATCGAGTTTACAACAGATAAAAAGGAAGGCTTAAAGAGCATTTCATCAGTTTACCCTTCCGCCTTCCTTATCGAAAACGAATATCAGGATCTGTTCGGAGTTACTTTTGAAGGGCTTTCGATAGATTACAAGGGCAGGCTTTACCTTACTGAGGATGGCCCGAAATCTCCTCTTGCCTGATTACCATTTTAGAAAGGAAGATAAAGATGACGAAAACAGTGATACCATTTGGTCCCCAGCATCCTGTTCTTCCAGAACCGCTTCAGTTGAAGCTTGTAATGGAAGATGACAAAATAGTTGAAGCTCTGCCTTCTATCGGATATGTGCACAGAGGGCTTGAAAAATTAGTTGAACTCAAGGATTTCAACCAGACAGTATATATAGTGGAGAGAGTATGCGGAATATGCAGTTTTATGCATTCCATGGCATATGTAAGGGGCATTGAGGAAATAATGGATGTAAAAATACCTGAAAGGGCCGAATACTTGAGGGTGATATGGGCCGAGCTTGCGCGCGTACAGAGCCATCTTTTATGGCTCGGGCTTCTTGCAGATGCCTTTGGCTTTGAAAGCCTGTTCATGGAAGTATGGAAATACAGGGAAAAAATAATGGACCTAATGGAGATGACAACGGGCAACAGGGTCATAATATCTGCAAATAAGGTAGGCGGTATGACAAAAGATTTATCGGATGAACATTTGAAGATCATTATATCTACAATAGATGATTTAGAGAAGAAAATAAAGCGGGTCGAATCGGTTTTTTTGGACAATTATACTGTCAAGCAAAGGCTTGTAGGCGTAGGTTTGCTATCTTACGATGATGTAAGAGAATATTGCACGGTAGGGCCTGTCGCAAGGGCCAGCGGAATAAAAATGGATTTAAGATGCACCGGTTACAGCGCATACAAGTATCTTGACTTTGAACCCGCCTTTGATACGGCAGGCGATTCTTATGCAAGAGTCGCCGTTAGAATCAAGGAGATTTATACGTCATTTGACCTGATAAGGCAGGCAATATCGAAGCTGCCTAAGGGCGAGATAAACGTACCGGTAAGGGGAATGCCAAATGGTGAGGCTATATCAAGAATTGAACAGCCAAGGGGAGAGGCTGTGTATTATCTTAAAGCAAACGGTACAAAATTTTTAAGCAGGCTAAAGATACGAACCCCTACATTTGCAAATATACCCGTGCTTTTGAAAATGCTTCCCGGGTGCAAGCTCGCCGACGTGCCCGTGCTTATATTGACAATAGATCCATGCATAAGCTGTACGGAAAGATAACCTTATAGCAAAAGGAAGGGATAAATATGGCAAATATGTTCAGGCATATATTAAAAAATTTTTTAAACAAGCCAGCGACCAGGCTATATCCTGCTAATGTCAGGGAACCCTTTGAAAGGACGAGGGGCCGGATCATATTCGATAATAAAAACTGCATATACTGCGGACTCTGCAGCAGGAGATGCCCAGCCGATGCGATAAAGGTCGACAGGAAAAATGCGACATGGGAGCTTAACGCATTCAGGTGTATAATTTGCGGAGAATGTGTAAATGCTTGTCCAAAAAAGTGCATCAGAATGACGAATGAAAGAAGAAATGCCGCAAAGTTTAAAAAGGTAATTACAGTGAAAAAAGAAAATGAGATTTAACCGGTCCGGATTCGGACCGGTTAAATCTCATTTAAAAGTCACAGTTTTCCAATATGTCCCTGAAAAGTCCTTCGTACATCTTCCCGGCGGATTCCACTTTGATATCCCTGAAATTTATACCCTGCAAAGCATCCTTCGATATCGTCACGTTTATCCTGTCAGGCGGCAATATTTCATCTATCATATCAGCCCATTCTATAATAGTGACGCCATCTCCATAAAAAAATTCTTCATAACCTATATCGTACATTTCCTCTATACTTTTTATCCTGTATACATCAAAATGATATACCGGCAGCCTTCCGATATATTCATTTATAATCGTAAATGTTGGGCTTGTCACATAATCTTTGACTCCAAGCCCTTTTGCAATGCCCTTCGTAAACTGGGTTTTCCCTACTCCCAAATCTCCGATAAGGCAGATAATATATCCCTTTTTTGCACAGCTTCCAAGGCACATGCCTATTTTTTCCGTATCCTCAGGGCTGTTCGACGTAAAATTCATTATACCACTCACCGATCCTCATATTCTCTTCATCAATAATTATATCATAAAACAAACATAAGTTGTAAAAATGCTCGCCATAGGGGTGCATGTGTTAGACTTGAGTCTGCAACCTGAACTTGTGTTATTTGAGCACTCATTCGCCAGATTCAAGTTTTG